>JARKVN010000128.1 GCA_029851645.1 Cellulosilyticum sp.
GACGCTCTTCCGATCTTTTAAATATTGGTATGGAAAATAAAATAGTAACTAAGAACTTTGAAAAACTTGATTCGGATTATATTTTACAAGATGGAGATAGTTTCCTTATTGATATTTTACCTTCTAATATAAACCCTAAGAAAGAAGATAAAGCATTGGAGGTAGAGGAAGTCATTAGTTTAAATGAAGGCATAGAAATTGCTCAAGAAGTTGAAGAAATCCTAGATATTTATATCATTGTTAATGGAAAAACCCTTTGTTTGCCTAAAAAAGAAATAGATTATATCTTTGCTAGCATTTTTGATTTTATTGATTTTGATTTATCTAAGCCTCAAGGGGTTATTAAGTTGATAAAAAATGGTGTGGAAAGTACACTAACTGATTCTATACATGATGGTGATGTATTAGAAATTTTCTGGAAAAAATAAAATAAGTTGGAGGATAGATATGAAAGGAATTATTACAGTAGTAGGAAAAGATAAAGTAGGAATTATTGCAGAGGTATGCACCTTTCTAAGTAAGGAAAATATCAATATTTTAGATATTTCACAAACCATTGTACAAGGTTATTTTAATATGATGATGATTATTGACTTAACCCATGCGAGTCATGAATTTGTAGAAATTGTAGATCGTATTTCTAAATTAGCAGATGAAATAGGCGTAGATATTCGTTTACAACATCAAGATATTTTTGATAGTATGCACCGAATTTAATGCCATTTGAAGTAGACTAAATAAGTGTTTAAGGAAAGGGAATAAGAACTATGATTTCAAGATATGAAGTGCAAGAAACGAATCAAATGATTCAAGAACACAATTTAGATATCCGTACGATTACAATGGGAATTAACCTATTAGATTGTGCATGTGATGATATAGATAAGCTTTGTGATAAAGTTTATGATAAAATTACCCACCAAGCAGAAAAGCTTGTTGAAACAGGGGAAACCATTTCTAAAAAATATGGTATTCCAATTGTAAATAAACGTATTTCGGTGACACCTATTGCATTAATTGGAGGGGCAACTGGTGCAAAATCTTATGTGCCTATTGCTAAAGCCCTTGACCGAGCAGCACAAACTGTTGGAGTGAACTTTATAGGAGGATTTTCAGCACTTGTGCATAAAGGCTGTACTCATGCAGATAATGTGCTGATAGAATCTATTCCAGAAGCTTTAGATGTCACACAAAATGTATGTTCCTCTATTAATGTAGGCTCTACACGTACAGGGATTAATATGGATGCTGTTAAGCGAATTGGTGAAATGATTAAATTAACTGCAGAACGCACTGCAGATCGCTCTAGTATTGGATGTGCCAAATTTGTTGTATTTTGTAATGCACCTGAAGATAATCCCTTTATGGCCGGCGCTTTTCATGGTGTAGGTGAAAAAGACGCTGTCATTAATGTGGGGGTTAGTGGACCAGGTGTTGTGAAAAAGGCTCTTGAAGAAGTAAGAGGTGCTGATTTTGAAACGCTTTGTGAACAAGTTAAACGTACAGCCTTTAAAATTACAAGAGCGGGTCAAATGGTTGCTAGAGAAGCTTCTTCTATGCTCAATATTCCATTTGGAATCATTGACTTATCTCTTGCACCCACACCAGCTGTGGGAGATAGTATTGCTGAAATTTTTGAAGAGATGGGGCTTGAAAGTGCTGGCGCACCAGGAACAACAGCTGCGCTTGCTATTTTAAATGACTCAGTAAAAAAAGGTGGTGTAATGGCCTCATCCTGTGTAGGTGGTTTAAGTGGTGCATTTATTCCTGTAAGTGAAGATCATGCTATGATTCGTGCCGCTGAAACGGGCGCATTAACTTTAGAAAAATTAGAAGCTATGACATGTGTATGTTCTGTTGGATTAGATATGGTTGCTATTCCTGGAGATACCAGTGCAGCCACTATATCTGGCATCATTGCAGATGAAATGGCAATTGGTATGATTAATGCGAAAACAACAGCTGTACGTATTATTCCTGTAATAGGAAAAACAGTTGGAGAGCGTGTGGAATTTGGTGGTTTATTAGGTCATGCTCCTATTATGCCTGTTAATGCTTATCAGTGTGTAGATTTTATTAATAGAGGTGGAAGAATTCCGGCGCCAATTCATAGCTTTAAAAATTAATCAAAAATTAAAGGAGAAAATACTTATGTCAGGTGTTTTAAAAGATTTACAACCTAGTAAAGTGTTTGAGTATTTTGAGGCCATTAGTCAGATTCCAAGAGAGTCAGGGCATGAAAAAGCAATTAGTGACTACATGGTAAAGTTTGCAAAGGAGTTAGGGCTAGAAGTACATCAAGATAAAGCCTATAATATTTATATTAAAAAGCCTGCTACTAAAGGTTATGAAAATGTGCCAGGTGTAATTTTACAAGGCCATTTAGATATGGTATGTGAAAAAAATAAGGATACAGAACATGATTTTAAAACACAAGGATTAGATCTTTATATAGAAGGGGATTGGATTGGAGCTAGGGGCACTACGTTAGGAGCAGATAACGGTGTAGCGATTGCTTATCAAATGGCTATTTTAGCTGATAGGACGCTTAAGCACCCTACTATTGAATGTTTAATGACTACAGATGAAGAACGTGGGATGACTGGTGTTGCTCATTTAGAACCAGAACATATTCAAGGAAAAATTTTGGTGAATCTGGATACTGAAGTAGAAGGTGAATTTTTAGTAAGTTGTGCAGGGGGGGCTAAAGTTTATCTATCTCTTCCTTATGAACGTGTATCTATAAGCCAAGAAACACAATTTTATAAAATGACATTAAATGGCTTAAGGGGTGGTCATTCAGGGGCAGAAATTCATTATGAAAGAGGCAATGCACATCTTTTAATGGGAAGAGTATTAGATGCCTTAAGGTCTGAAATGTCATTTGATTTAGTGAGCTTCGAGGGAGGAACAAAGGATAATGTGATTACCCGTGAGTGTGAAGTGGTACTTGCCTTTTCTAAAGATCAAGAAGCTACTTTCCAAACAATCTGCGAAGAATTTCAAATAATTTTTCAATCTGAATATAGTGTGCAAGACCCAGATATTAACCTAACAAGTGAAAAGGTAAATCAACAAGACTTAGCGATTTGTGAAGCTGCTAAAAATAAACTCATTGATTTGTTATTAGTCCTTCCTAATGGTGTGATGGGTTATGATAAGCACATAAAAGGTTTAGTTCAAACCTCTTTAAACTTAGGCATTGTCAAAGTGGAGGCGAATAAAATTCGATTAGGTTTAGCAGTTCGTAGTTCTGTAGCATCTCGTAAAGAAGAACTTTTAAACCGATTAAAAGCAGTCGCAAGGACTTTTGATGTAGCGTTTGATGTTCAGGGAGATTATCCTGCTTGGCAGTATCAAGAACACTCTCGTATTCGTGATATTGCAACTTCTTTATATGAAGCAATGTATGATAAAAAACCAACGGTAACGGCGATTCATGCTGGACTTGAATGTGGCTTTATTGCAGAGAAGTGTCCAGGTCTAGATATGATTTCTATTGGACCAAACCTTAAGCATGTTCATTCACCACAAGAAATAGCTAGCATTTCTTCAATGGCACGCGTTTATGAATATCTTGTAAAACTATTGGAAAACCTAATAGCGTATTAGTTGTTAGGAGGATGTTTGCATGATGAAATTTGAAAAGAATAATCATTACTTTAGTATTGCTGTTTATGTATTTTTAACAATCCTATCCGTTGTGACTACAACAGCACTGCTTTTGAAGCTGAACGTAGTTTGGCAGATTATATTAGATGGGATAGGAATGATTTATATTTTGTTGGAGCCACTTATTATTGGTCTTGTGATGGCTTATCTATTAGATCCTATTGTGATTTTTTTTGATAAAAGATGGCACCAAGCTACTTTTCAACATAAATTTCATCTAGCTCAACAGCCTCACTTAAAGGAAGTTAAAGAAAAGCGTTGGCATACTCGGACGATGCCAACGCTTTTAACATTTCTAACACTTTTAGCAGTGATGGGTTTGTTTGTTTTATTAATTCAAATGAACTTAGAGCAGGTATCTAGTATGTTTTCTATTTCTGATTTAAAAGAAAGTTTGGCAGAGTATTTAGCCTATTTTGAGGATGTAGTGCTTCAGTATACAAGTTTATTAGAAGATATGGGGATGTTTCAAGTAGGACCTAGATTAATTGAACGTTTATATACGATAGTAAATCAATTTGTGGTTCATTTATATACACAATTACTTAATAGTTTATCAACGATTGGGATGCATGCTATGAATGTTTTATTGGCTCTAGTTATCACGTTTTACTTATTACAAGATAAAGCACACTTCTTGTCTATAAGTCAGAAGATTTGTAAGCGAATGTTTTCAAAACGTTACACGCCATTAAAACGTTTGGCACATGATGTAGATGCAGTGCTTTCTGGATACATTAGAGGAGAAATGTTAGATGCTATCATTATGACGATTTCTACAAGTTTGGCGTTAATGCTGATTCAATTAGATTTTGCTATTGTTATAGGGATTATATCAGGTATTTTTAATTTGATTCCTTATTTTGGGCCAATTGTAGGGTTTGGACTTGCTGTTATTATTGGATTACTTGATCCAAATCCAATGAAAGCCATTTATGGTGCGATTGCCATTATTATTATTCAACAAATTGATGGTTGGATTATTGTACCTAATCTTATAGGCGATCGTGTAAAACTTCATCCCATTATCGTACTTTTAGCAATTTTAATAGGGGGTAATTTATTTGGGCTTATAGGGATGATTCTAGCTGTTCCAGTAGCTGCCTTAATGAGATTGATACTGACCTATTTTATAACTGAATTTATTGATGATAAGGAATAAATAGAAAAGAAGAAGGTGAAATGCCACTTAGGTTTGGCACATCCCTTCTTCTTTTTATCTTTTCGTTTTTTAGTTTAAAACTACTTTATGAAAGACTTTCTTACCTTTTTGAATCATCAGTTCATTTTCTTTAAAGTGAGCCATTGTAATTTGAGTATTTGGATCAATAACAGGTTGCTCATTAACTTTAATTCCATTTTGAGATACGAGACGGCGACCTTCTGAACGAGATGGAGCTAGTTTAGTTTGTTGAAGAAGTGTTAAAATATCCATGCCTACTTCGAACTCAGTAGCTGAAAGTTCAGTAGTTGGAATAGAACCACCATGAGCACCGCCTAAAAATAGAGCTTTAGCAGCTGTGTCGGCTTTTTGCGCTTCTTCTTCTCCGTGTACAATTTTAGTGATTTCAAAAGCAAGGCGTTCTTTTGCTTTATTAATCGCTGCACCTTCTACCTCAGTTAAGCGGTTTACTTCTTCCATTGGTACGTAGGTAAGAAGCGATAGGCATTTCTTAACATCTGCATCTGCTACATTACGCCAGTATTGGTAGAATTCATAAGGCGATGTTTTCTCAGGATCTAACCAAACGGCACCTTTTTCTGTTTTGCCCATTTTTTTGCCTTCACTATTTGTAAGAAGTGAGAAGGTCATTCCAAATGATTGATCACCATGAAGTCTACGAACCAGCTCAACACCACCTAAAATATTAGACCATTGATCATTTCCACCAAGTTGTAATTTGCAGTTGTAACGACGATAGAGCTCTAAGAAGTCGTAAGATTGCATCAGCATATAGTTAAATTCTAAGAATGAAAGACCTTTTTCAAGACGTTGTTTAAAGCATTCAGCAGTAAGCATACGATTAACTGAGAAATGAACACCAACTTCTCTTAAGAAGTCAATGTAATTTAAGCTACGAAGCCAGTCCCCATTATCTACCATAATGGCAGCATCATTATCAAATGAAATAAAACGTGACATTTGCTTTTTAAAGCAAGCGACATTATGATCAATAATCTCAGTTGTCATCATTTTACGCATATCTGTTTTGCCAGTAGGATCCCCAACCATAGCTGTTCCACCACCAAATAAAACAATTGGACGATGGCCAGCACGTTGCATATGACTCATAGCCATTACAGTTACAAAATGACCTACATGAAGGCTATCAGCAGTAGGGTCAAAACCAATATAGAAAGTGACTTTTTCTTTATCTAAGAGTTCTCTAATTTCTTTTTCGTGGGTACATTGCTCAATAAAACCACGTTCACTTAAAACTTCAAATGCATTCATTGTGTTTCCTCCTAAAAGTAAAAATAAATATAAAAAGGGTTAGCACGTCCTCTAAGGACGAGCTAACCCGTGGTACCACCTTAATTTACAAATATCTATTTGCCTCTAGTCTATAACGGTGACATCCGTAAAACTCCAAAGGTGTATTTCATTAAATAAAAGGGATGTGTTTGCACCACCCACACACTCTCTGAACGCCTCTTTTAAATAACTACTTAAATCTTTTTCATCATTTTTAGCTTATTTAATTAATGCTTATCATAGCATAGGATAAACGGGATTTCAAGTAGCTATTAAAATAAATCGAGTAAATTTAAAATAACTATTGAAAACTTATGAATAATCTATCAAAATAAGGTGATATCATTAATCAATGAGATGCTTAAAAGCTTAAAATTCAAGGAGGTAAAAATGAAAGAATTTGAAGCTGATGCTGATAACAAGTGGGGGTTAGGATGCTGTTTAAAGCTGGAAGGAGCCTCTTTTAAAATTTATGCCAAGTGTGCCTATGCTATGGTATTAGAGATTTATCAGGATGCTAAGCAGCTTACTCCTATTTATAAGCAAGTCATTGGGAAAGCAGAAAATAGTGATTATTTTTCAACTTTTGTTCCTAATATTAAGTCGGGAATGTACTATGTATGGCGTATAATGCATGAAGATTATTCATATTCTCCAACTATTATGGATCCTTATGCTAAAGGAGTAATTTATTTTCAGGGTGAGTGGCGTAACTTAGTCATAGAAAAACAAATTTTTAAGACACCTAAGCCACAAATTCCTTGGAAACAAACTATACTTTATGAACTTCATGTAGGTCATTTTACCAAAAGAGATGAGAGTATACCATTAGAAGAAAGAGGAACTTTTCGTGGACTAATAAGAAAGTTAGCTTATTTAAAGCAATTAGGTATAACGACTATAGAACTATTGCCTATTTTTAAATGGTATGCCCATACTTTAAAAAACACCAATCCCTATACAGGTGATTTATTAGAAGATGTTTGGGGATATAATCCGCTTGGTTACTTTGCTGTAGATGAACGATATAGTGTAGAAAAAACAAGTGAAGCTTCATTGAGGGAACTAAGAGACCTAATTGAAGCAGCACATGAGGAGAAAATGGAAATTCTTTTAGATGTTGTCTATAATCATTCAGGTGAAGGGGATAAAGAGGGGGTCGCTATCCACTTTAAATATTTAGCGCCAGATGTTTACTACAAATACGATGAGCACAATCAACTTTTAAACTGTACAGGGACTGGGAATACTTTAAATACAAATCATCCAATTGTTAAGCAGATGATTAAGGAGAGTTTAATTTATTGGGCAAATGAGGTAGGGGTAGATGGCTTTCGTTTTGACTTAGCATCTGTTTTAGGACAAGATGAAAGAGGTAGATGGCTTAAAGAGTCCCTGCTTAACGAAATGGCTACAGACTCCGTCTTATCCAAAGTTAAGTTGATTACTGAAAGTTGGGATGCGAAAGGAAGCTATGATGTTGGGCGAATGCCAAGTCCTTTTCGTGAATGGAGCGATTATTTTAGAGATACCATCCGTAAATTTGTAAAAGGAGATCAAGGTATTATACCAGCTCTTGCTGATTGTATCATGGGAAAAGAAATTTACTTCACAGATAGTACTAAAGGCAAAGAGCATACCATTCATTTTATTACAGCTCATGATGGCTATACAATGTGGGATTTGGTATCATATAATCAAAAGCATAATGAGGCAAATGGGGAAAACAATAGGGATGGACATCATGCAAATTATAGTTATAACTGGGGGATAGAAGGAGAAACCTTTGAAGGACATATTGTTGAAAAACGTAAACAAGCTATAAGAAATTTAATGAGTTTGCTATTTCTTTCCCAAGGAATTCCTATGTTACTCATGGGTGATGAATTTGCTAGGACACAAAAGGGAAATAATAATGCCTTTTGCCAAGATAATGAAATGGTATGGGTAAACTGGGAGAAAGCCAAAGAAAACCAAGATCTTTTAGAGTTTACGAGAGGGCTCATTGCACTTAGAAAGCAACTAGATTATTTTACAGATGATAAGCAGTATGTTGTAAGTTGGCATGGTATTCATTATAAGAAACCAGATTGGTCTTACTATTCTTGTAGCATGGCTTGTTTCATAGAAGGCATGGAAAGTCTATTTCTTGTTGCAAATAGTTATTATGAACCCCTTACCTTTGAGCTTCCACCTATTGAAGGGAAGTGGCAATGTATTTTAGATACTGCCCGTAAAGAACCTTTTAAATTAGAACAGATTTTAGAAACTCACTATGAAGTAAAAGCCTATAGTGTTTGTTTATTTAAAGTCATACAATAAGCCTAAAAGCCTATCTGATTCCTAAAAAGCTGGAAATAGATAGGCTTTCTCATTAAGCAATTAAATAAGGTGTAAGGTGTTGTGGTAAATCATTTTTTGAACAAGAGGTGCCTATGACAAACTCTATGCCAGATTGGTCAGATAACTTTTTGATTTCTTCTAAAAAATTAACCATTTCATCTAAGTTGCATTGTGTTAACTTAAATAACTCATCAATAAAAACGACTTCAATATCATGATTAGCAGAGATAACACCGCATAAAAAGGCAATGAAATTGGAATGAGATTTTAATGGAAGGGTGGAAGTTTCAATTAATCGAATTTGATGGGCTAAAGCAAATCGATGCTTGTTACTACTATCAATATAGATAGCATTTCCTTTTAGAGAATGTATTTTTTGATTGGCAGCTTCAATCATCAATTTTGTTTTGCCTTCTCCTGTCTGACCTGTAATAATTTGGATCATACACATCACCTCTTAATTACTTTTTATTATTATATTTATTCAATAAATTACCTAAAATACCACTTTCTTTAGTAAATTTGTTAATAAAAAAACCACTTTCTAAAGAAAGTGGTTTTTTTATTAATTATTGGAATAGGGTTGATCATAAACACGCCCATAAAGAGTAAGACAATATAGTCCAGCAATACCAATGATTGCATAGATTACACGACTAACCCAAGAACTCATACCACCAAAAATAAACGCAACTAAATCAAATTGGAAAAAGCCAATAAGACCCCAATTAATTGCTCCAATAATAATTAATGTAATTGCGATGTAATCCCAAGTTCTAGATTGCATTGTAAAATACCACCTTTCTAATAGTTTTTAGCAAATCAAGATGATATTGGTATTATGTGTCCTTTTAAAGAAAATATACATCTAATTTTTTCTTTTATAATGAATATGAAAGGTTACCGTATAATAATATTTCTCATTATGTTATAATAAACCCTAGAAATAGTAAAAGGAGATTATCATTTTGGAAGTTTATCGTAAATATTCAACTTATTTAAAAGAAAAATATGGAGAAAAAGTATATAAAATACCTGTTAATTTACCTACAACATGTCCAAACCGAGATGGAACAGTAGCTTATGGTGGCTGTACATATTGTGGTGATGTAGGCGTAGGTTATGAAATGCATCAGGCAACAGAAACCATTGCAAGTCAAATGGCACAAAATATTGAAAAGATTAAGGCAAAGTATAAGGCAAAGTATTTTATTCCTTATCTACAAAATTTCAGCAATACTTATATGCCAATCAATACTTTTAAAGAAGTCTTGGAGAAGGTTGTTCATCCAGATATCGTTGGAATTTCTGTTTCTACACGTCCAGATTGTATTAGTCCATCTTATTTGGAAGCACTTTGGAAGTGGTCTCAAAAGTATAAAAAAGAGGTGTGTATTGAGCTAGGATTACAAACGGTTAATTATCATACATTAGGCGTAATCAACCGTGGTCATAGTTTGGCAGAATACTTAGATGCCATGATGCAAATTAAAGCTTACCCATTTACTACGTGTACACATGTTATTGTAGATTTACCATGGGATGATTTATCTGATGTAATTGAAACTGCAAAGTGTTTAAGTGCTATGAAGAACACTTATGTGAAACTTCATGCGCTATATATTGTTAAAGGGACAAAGCTTGCTAGAACTTATGAATCAGGAGCACTTGAAATGGTTTCTTTAGAAGAGTACAAAAAACGTGTGATTACTTTTCTACGATATTTATCTCCGGAGATTATTGTACAGCGTATTATTGGACGTGCGCCAGAAGAACATACGCTTTATGCAAATTGGAATACAAGCTGGTGGAAAATTCATGATGAGATTGTAGCTGAGATGGAAGCAAATGGTTATGTTCAAGGGGATTTATGTGACTACTTAGGTGGTCGTGCTGTGAGGAAGTTTGAAACTGGCTGTCACTAGAAAGCTGTGTTATAATAAGTAGGTTAAGGAGCGATTGAAATGAAAATATTTGCAATAGGCGATTTGCACCTTAGTCATGATACAGATAAACCAATGGATATATTTGGGCCTCACTGGCAAAATCATATTCAAAAAATAAAGATGAATTGGGAAGAGCATATCACGCATGAAGATGTGGTATTAGTTTTAGGAGATATCTCATGGGCGATGCGCCTAATAGAAGCCAAGCAAGATTTAGATTGGCTAGATCATTTACCTGGTAAAAAAATATGCATTCGTGGTAATCATGACTATTGGTGGGATCGTCCTAAAAAGTTAGAACAGGCTTATCCTAATATGTTTTTTTTACAAAACACTGCTTATACCCTAGGTCATATGACATTATGTGGTGCACGAGGGTGGATTTGTCCTAACACAACACATTTCACCTTAGAAGATGAACGTTTATTTAATAGAGAGCTAAAAAGGCTGACACTCTCTTTAGATACAGCTATGAAAGAGGGAGCAACTGAAATATGGGTGATGCTACACTATCCTCCTACATTTGGTGAGGAAAAGACGTCGCCACTTACAGACCTATTGGAAAAGTATCCTGTAACACGTGTTATTTATGGCCATTTACATGATGAATTATCTTGGAATCTAGCAATTCAAGGAAGTTATAATGGGATTTTGTATCAGCTTGCTGCAGCAGATTACCTACAATTTAACCCTTTATTACTTTCATAAAATATAGACTTTATAATGGAGAGAAAAAGAATGAAGTTACCAGTAGCTTTTGAAGAGAAAATGAAAAAGCTTTTAAAAGATGAATATGCTAACTATCTAGCATCCTATAATTTACCTAAATATCAAGGGTTACGTGTTAATACATTAAAATTAAATTTAGAGAAGTGGCAAAAGATAAGTCCATTTCACTCACTTAAAAAAGTACCTTGGTGTCAGGAAGGATTCTATTATAGTGCAAGTGAAAAGCCAGGTAAACATCCCTACTATTTTGCGGGCTTATATTATATTCAAGAACCAAGTGCTATGTCCCCTGGTGCGTATTTACCCATTGAACTAGGTGACCGCGTATTAGATATGTGCGCAGCACCAGGAGGGAAAAGTACACAGCTTGCTGCCCGTATGCAACATGAGGGGGTTTTAGTTTCAAATGATATTAGTGCCTCAAGGGTTAAGGCACTCCTCAAGAACTTAGAAAACTTTGGAGTCAGACAAAGTATTGTAACGAGTGAGACTTCTGAGAAGTTAGCGAGCAAATGGCCTGGCTATTTTGATAAGATTTTAATTGATGCACCTTGTTCTGGTGAAGGAATGTTTCGTAAGAACGAAAGTGCTACAAAAAGCTGGGAAGCTTATGGTGTTGAACATTGTGCTACCTTACAACGTATGATTTTAGAGGATGCTGTAACTTTGCTGAAATCAGATGGCATGATTTTATATTCTACTTGTACGTTTTCGCCAGAAGAAAATGAAGGCATGATAGATGAATTTCTTAGAAAGCATCCAGATTTTAAAGTGGTACCACTGACACCTGTAGGTGGCATTCAAAAAGGAAGACCTGAATTTATTAATGCAGTACCTGAATTAGCTGGGGCACTGAGGTTATGGCCACATCACTTAGAAGGGGAAGGACATTTTGTATGTTTACTACAAAGAGAAAAGGGAGATGCTTTAAAAAGTAAGCCATATGGTAAACAAAAACGCCTTAAGGATTTTCCTGATGCCCTAGCCTTTATCACACAATATACTCATTTAAGTGGTGATTTACCAGTGACAGAGATTAATGGAAAACTCTATGCAATTCCTGAAGATGCACCAGACTTAAAAGGCATTCGAGTGATTCGTGGCGGATTATTGTTAGGCGAACTTAAAAATAAACGATTTGAACCTTCGCATGCACTCTGTTTAGCTTATTCAAAAGAAATGTTTAAACAGATTATCGAATGGTCTGTAGAGGATGAAAAGGTTATGCGTTACTTAAAAGGTGAAACCATTTTATATGATAAACCCAAAGGACATTATGTCATTTGTATAGATGGGTATCCCTTAGGTTGGGTAAAAGCTCAAAATGGTATGTTAAAAAATCAATATCCGCCAAGTTGGCGTTTATGTTAAAGATAGGTTGATGAAAAATGCGTTTAGATAAAATACTTGTTCATGTAGGCTATGGCAGTCGTAAAGACGTTCAAAAATTAATTAAGAGCAAAAAAGTTACAGTAGATGGAAAACTGATTGTGAAAAGTGAAGCAAATGTAGACCCTATAAAGAGTAAAATTTATGTTGCTGGAGAAGTAGTGGATTATCAAGAGTTTTACTACTATATTATGAATAAGCCGGGTGGTTATGTTTCAGCTACAGAAGATCCAAGGGATGAGACAGTTATCGATTTATTAGATATGAAAGACCGTAATAAAGCACTATTTCCTGTAGGACGCTTAGATAAAGATACTGAAGGCTTATTGCTTTTAACAAGTGACGGTAAGTTAGCACATGAACTATTATCACCCAAAAAGCATGTAGAGAAAACTTATTATGCCAAAGTAAAAGGTGAAGTCATCCCGGAAGATATTGAGCGTTTTGCAGAAGGGATGACCCTTGAGAATGGGATAACTTACCAGCCAGGGAAATTGGAGATTATTAGTAGTGGTGAGTTTTCAGAGATTTACGTAACGATTACAGAAGGTAAATTCCATCAAGTCAAACGAATGGTACAGTACGTTGGAAAAGAAGTGGTTTATTTAAAGCGTGTTCAGATGGGGAAATTAAGACTTCCAGAAGATTTAAAGTTAGGTACCTATCGTCCGTTAACATTAGAAGAATTATCATTTATTAGGTAAAAAGTTTAATACTGAAGCTAAAGGGTGGAAAATATTTCAAAGTAAAAAGGCTAGGACTAAGGTTCTAGCTTTTTTGCTCTATTAGAAAGGAAGGCTCAAATATGATGTCAAGTGAAAAGAAAGAAAGGGATATTTTATTAATATCTTTTTTTGCAGGATTATTATTTGCAATTTTTGAATTGGTATTTGCCATATATAGCCATTCTCAATCTTCATTAACAGATGCAGTATATGATGCCTCAGAATTGATTTTTATTGCACTCATTTTATTTCTTACCCCTTTATTTCATAAACCTGTATCGGAGAAATATCCTTATGGCTTTTATCAAGTTGAATCCATTTTCTTGATTATAAAGGGTGTGATGTTACTTTCTGTAACATTAAGTGTTTCAGCAGCAGTAATTGAATCAGCATTGTCAGGAGGTAATCCAGTAAACAGTAGACAAATATCTGCTTTTCAACTTTTTTTAGGTTTAGCAAGCATGATTGTTTTTATGATTATGAAAAGGTTAAATCAGTCTATATCCTCTCCAACAGTAGAAGCAGAACTTTTAGGTTGGAAATTGGACATTGCCTATAGCTTTGGCATGTCGGGCGCATTCTTTGGATCTATGTTTCTAGAAAATACGCCGTTAGCATTTATTGCACCATATTTTGATCAACTTGTTGCTGTTGCGGTTATGATTTTTATGTTACCAGAAAATATGAAAATGCTTTGGAGCACTATTAAAGATGTTTTTCTATTTTCACCTGATGAAGAAACGGTTAGTATCATTAAAGATACATGCAAAGATATATTAGAAAAATACAATTTTAATCCCGTTTTCTTTGATATTACAAGAACAGGACGTCATTTATGGATTGGTGTTTATTTTGAAATATCAAGTGACTACTTATATACAAATGATTTGAGAAAAGCAACTAAGGCAGTAAATCAAGCGATTGAAGATTCTTTCGGTGAATGTACATGTGAATTAATTTTAGTATAACAAATTCAAGGTATCATTATAGTATTTTATCTGAGTTTATTGACATACTATAAGTAACTATTTTTGTTAAAGAAGGTGAATAGGTTAGATTCATTAGTACAAAGTGAAAATTGTGGTCTATTCACATAAATGTCAATAATAGAAATAATGACTAGAAAGGATAGAAGAAATAATGAGTATGAATCCATTTTTAGAAAAACCTATGAAATTAAGTGATTCTTTTAAGGATTGGAAAGCAATTTATCCTAAACCTTACAATAAAAATGAGGTAGATCCTTATACTAAAACACGTATTATTTTAGTTAACGGCGCTGAATATGAAGCTGTATGGTTTGGTCATCAATTTTCTCGTAATTGCCCAGATAATGACTTGCGTCGTGCCATTGCTGTAACAAGAAGAATTGAGCAGCAACAACAAAAAGTCATTAGTGTTTTAAAGCCAGCTGATGAAACCATACTAGAAACGACGATTAGTTATGAACAACTTGCGGTGGATTTAACAGCAGCACTTGCTAAACGTGAGCCTAATAAAAAGGTGAAAATGGCACTAGATTTTGCTTTACTAGAAGATTTTGATCATCTTTATAGATATTCTGATTTGTTAGAAATGGAAAGAGGCATTAAAGCAGAACAATTAGTGGGTCATTATACAGAGATTATGCCAGGACGTCCAACGATTTCAGAACATAGATTTCCTGTAGATAATATTAGAGGATTTGTAGATTTTACTGCAGCAGATCCTATTAC
>JARKVN010000132.1 GCA_029851645.1 Cellulosilyticum sp.
GACGCTCTTCCGATCTTCTGAGCGCCCTACTTCATTAGGAGATATTGCAATTACTAAAGGTGATGGGAACATTACTATTCTTCAAACAGCCTTTGAAACAGTTCCTAACTTCCCTGATGATGTTATCCTTTATGTTGATCCAAAGAATTTGAAGGTAGTTTACTTTTTAAATATTGAGCATAGAAAAACAGTTGAAGGCAAAGAGGCCATTTACCAACGCAAACGTTTCTATGCAACGCATGTGGCCCTGGATTATGTTATCAAAGAGGTAAAAGCTACAAGTATTTTAATTAATAGAGGAGATTTATAGTGAATTATGGCTAAGAAAAAAGAGGTATCTATATTAGAAGATGTGGTTGAAGAAAATGTAATGGAAGAAAATAACAATGAAGATGCTGCAGAGGGCGAAGTAGTAAAAATTAAGTACATAGGACCTAATCCTAGTTTTACAATAGGGAAAATCATATTCATACCAGGCAGTATAAAAGAACTCCCTAAAGATTTGGCAACATTAGCATTAAAAAATAAAGGGTTTCAACAGGTGAAATAAGATGTACTGCAAAACAAATCAGCAAATCATAGATGAAAATACTATACAAGAAGATATAGATCAACTGGAGCTCTGGAATAAATGTAACCCAGAGCTTCAAATTAATAAAGAAGGAGAGCGAGTAAATGGCATCTAAACAAGAAACAAAACTGACACTTGAAATATACCGGTACGACAATGTAGTAGTAGGTAAATGTAAGTATCTTAAAGAAGGATTAGAAGGAACTGGTGTGCTTCAAGAAAATACACGTTATCAAATTTGTTCAGATGTAGAACCAGGTATCGTAGTGGCAGATGGCCAAAAAACAAAATTGAATGTATGGGGGAATAATGAGGCAGCGAATGATTTAGCTTTTCATTATGCCTTTGAGGATGCAGAACAGGCTGAAGAGTTTACCCTTAATATCACACGTTTATACAATCGTTTAAATGGGATTGAGGTAAGCACTCAAACTTTAGTAAAAGTATTGTAGGTGATAGCTATGCATTTAAAAGTAGAGGAACTTAAACATTATCAAATAAAGGCTTTTGAAGATAAGAAGCCAGAAGAGTTAGAAGCTCTTATTTCCATTTATTCATCTATGGTAGATGAGTATTGTAATACATGTTTTAAGGAAACAGAGCATCATTTTAGTGTAGATGTAGCAAGTAAAATTCCTGTTATGAGAACGCCTTTGTTAAGGGTACAAAATGTACTTTATAAACAGCAGCCTTTTGTAGAAAATGAGGATTACTATGTGTATGAAGATAGAAATCTTATTGAATTAGAAGATACAAGTAGGCTAAAACAACGTAAAAAGGCAATAACCATTCACTATACCTATGGATTTGAACAAGTCCCTGCAAGCGTTAAAAAGGCTATTGTAGACTTAATGAAGCTACATATTGAAGGAAGTAGTGCCAATGCCCTTATTTCTCAAGAGTCCTTTGATTCGGAGTATAGCTATACGAAGAACATGCAAAAGACCATAGAGCAATTACAACAAGACATTTTATCCTCATTAGATTTGTATAAACAAAAGAAATACGTTCCTATGGAGGATAATGTTGGAGAAATAAGAGCGAGGTTAATTTAATGTTTATTGATGGACTACATAACCGAGTAACTATTTATAACTTAGAGCATGTAGGCGCAGGTAAGCTAGACCATGATAAAATCATTAATATGACTCCCAAGTATGCAGAGCTACCTTGTCGTATCATAAAAGATGAGAAAGCTATTTTTGACCAGGACATTGACCTTAAACAGGGAGATGTCCTTTATGATTTAGAGACAAAAAAGCAATATAACATTCAGGAAGTTAAACGAATAAATGGCTTAAATGGCTTTCATCATTTATCGTGCCAAGTAGACAAACGTAGGGTAGGTGATTTAAATGAACAAAAGCATGGTGAACATACAGATTCACCAGAGAGATTATCAAAGATTAATAGAACAGTATGGGAATGAGTTTGCACAAGAAGTTTCTAGAGTGACACAAACCTTTACTCAACGTATTCAAAGAGATGCAAGAGAACATTTAAGAACTGAAGGAAAAGTGGATAGTGGTGCACTCATTAATAGTATCAAGGAAGAGGTACATCTTTATAATGGTAAAGTCAGTGGACAAGTGTATAGTGGCACAAAATATGCACGTTTTATACATGAGGGGGCTAAACATGAGGGAACAGAAATTGTTCCTTTTTTTGTTTCCTTTCAAGTAGCACCAAGTCTTAGACAATGGGCAAT
Organism: Cellulosilyticum sp.; assembly: GCA_029851645.1. GTDB lineage: Bacteria > Bacillota > Clostridia > Lachnospirales > Cellulosilyticaceae > Cellulosilyticum. Next base: position 2,280 of record JARKVN010000132.1, read on the forward strand.
TAGAAAGGGCGTTCTGTATCAAAAAAGAAAAGATGGTCAACGTCGTAGAAGAAGATCAAGAGAAGCCACTTGGTATATGACCAGTCAAAAAACAGGTAAAGAGTATCGGGTAGATATTAAAAAAGGTGGGTTGAAAGTCAATATTCAACCTACTCTTTTTTTGGAAAAGCCTTTTGAAAGGTATAAAGAACAATATCTGCGAAAAGTTCAGGAATTAGTGAGGTAAGTGAAGATGCTTAATTATTTTTATACAGATGAAATAAGCGAAGTGCTTGCTCAGCTTATGAATGAGCATATAAGTAATGAACAAGTGAAACGGATTTATAGAGGAGACTTTACTGTTTTACCAACACCAGAGCAACTAGATGAGTGCTTACCAGCTATCATCATTGAAAGCATAGATGCAGATCATGAGTTTGCTAATGAATCCCTAGGTGTTCTTTATTCTCAATATAAATACCGTATTTTTTATGTACAACCCTATACCTATTTAGAGGGGGAACAAGTGGTTTATAACACGACAAAAGCCATTGAAAAGATCGCTAATATTTTACTATATAGTAACACGTTATCTTTGGAGGTAGAGCCCTCTGAAACTCAAAAAGGTGGACTGGTTATTCATACAGAAATTAAAAAGACTTCTCTTGCACCTATTGAGGAGGAAGGGGTATTAAGTTTGGCAGGTGTAGAGGTGGCAATTGGTGCCCTAGAGGCGATTGTACATTTTAGAACATTTGAGTAGAAAGGAAGTGAAGGAATGAAAGTATTAGTCAATGGATTAGGCCCTAATGAAACGCTTACATATAATGGAAACCTATTAAGTAATGGGTGTCATATTGAGATGGAAGAAGAGCATGCAGAGGCTTATATAAAAGGTAAGCTTGTAAAACCTTGCGAAGATGACGCAGAAGCAAGGGCACTACAAAATTTAGAAATCAAAAATGAACAAACACGTAAGCGTATTGTAAAAAAAGCAGCTGAAAAAGAAGGGCGGTCAGAGGAATGAAAGTAGATCCAAAAAGAATTAGTGAAAAGATTGGAATTGGTGTTTGTGACGTCTTTTTTTATCCAGAAGGAAGCGAACAACCTATTTATCTAGGATTGAGTAAAGGGGGCATAACAGCAACCTATGAAACAGATTGGCATGAAATAACAGCAGATCAAACAGGGAACACCCCTCTAGATGATGTGGCAATTGGTGAGAAAATAACGGTAGAAGGGGATATTTTAGATACTTCTCTAGAAAAAATATCAGCCATATTTCCGACATCAACAGGGGTAGGAGCACCTGAAAATTTAAGTGCAGTTACTTTTGGTAAACGACCAGGTACTCGTGCGACTCATTATTCAGGAAAGCTTGTTTTGCATCCTATTAGTGCAGGAAATAGTAAAAAAAGAGATGTGATTATTTATCGTACAACCAATACTGGAAATCTAAACCTAGCCTATAAATTAGATGAAGAGTGGAAAATTCCAATACGATTTAAAGGCTATTACGATGATTATAAACCGGAAGGAGATCAGCTGTTTAGAATCGGAGAAGAAGGGACTTATGATGGAACTAATAAAAGAGTGGTTAAGTTTTGGATTACACCTTCTAACCCAGAACTATCTGTTGGTGCAACAGTTGTTTTTAAAGCAAATGCCATGTTTGAAGATGGTAGTACAGAGGATGTAACAGATAAGGCTACTTGGACCACCTCTGATGATGCAACAGTTTCTTTAGCAGGAACTACTGCAAGAGCAGAAAAACAAGGTAGTGCAGTCATTCGGGCAGAGTACGTAGGCTATGCCAATTCAACATCAGTTATTGTAAAGTAGGAGGATTAAAAGATGAAAAAAATAATTGAATTAGGGGAATTAAGAGTTGAAATAAGAGGGACTAAATATAGAGAAGTAAAAGAATTGATTAGAAATAGTAAGATGCTCATTACAAAAATAGCTGATGTAGGGCAAAATGTTATCATACAAAAAGAGCAAGAAGATGAATTTAAGGGTGCCTGGAAAGATGATGCTATAGAATTGATGATCAGCAATATGGACGAGATAATGAGCTTTATTGTACAATTTACTAACTTATCAGAGGCACAGATTGATGAGTTAGAAATTCCAGAAATCATAACCCTTATAGATCAAATTTTAAAGATTAATCGTATTAATTTTAGTAAGATTTGCGATTTTTTTTCAAAGCTTTGGAAAGAGCTAGAGATAAAGGAGGCTCCAGTCAAGAAGTTTATACAGACCATTTAGGTGAACTAGGTTTTTTTGAGGAGTACTTTCTATTTTTACAAAGTAACCTAATAGAAACTTATAAAATGAATCCCTTAGATATAGAAGAGCTTTATCTAGGGGAAGTTCTTTATTACCATGAAAAATTAAAACAAATGAGAGCTCAAGAAGAACTTTTAGAAATTATAAGGTATAAGATGCTTATTTCGGTTATTCATGGTGAACCAAATGAAGTATTAGAAAAGTTAAATCAGATTGAAAAAGGTGAGGTTGTAGATGATGAAGTAGGCGATTTAAATGCTATTGAGAAATTAAAAGCCAATAGGGGGTGGTCACAATAAGTAGACAAAATACCGTTCGAGTTGTTTTTGAAGCTATTATGGATGGTTTCCGGCAAAGAATCCAACAAGGAGCACGTTCTGTTCTACAAATAAGAGATGCAGGACAACAAGTTCGTCAAAGCTTTAGGGAAGTTAACCAAGAGGTTGATACAACCAATAGAGCCTTAGAAGGAATTGGTCAGACAGTCAAAAAAGTGGTCGGATTAATGGTCATCAATAAAGCAGCCAAAACACTTATTAACTTAAGTACAGATTGGGTAAATGAGTATGCAAAAACTCAAACAGCCATAGGCGATATGGCTTCTTTAGGTTATGAAAGCTCTGAACTATTAAGACAAACAGCCATAGATTTTTCAAATAAGTGGGCTGGAACCACTAGAGAAGGGTTTATTTCAGCGGCTTATTCTATTAAATCTGGGGTTGCCTCTTTAACAGATGAAGGAGTTGCGCAGTTTACAGAACTTGCAGGTCTTACAGCAAAAGCTACAAAAGCAACAGTAGAAGAGATGACTGCCCTTTTTGCCACAGGTTATGGGATTTATAGAGACTTATATAGTGATGATTTTGAGTTTGGAGAAGCCTTCGCATCAGGTATTTCTAAAGGGATTCAATTATTTAAAACAAGTGGTTCTCAAATGAGTGGCTATTTATCTACTTTGGGAGCAAGTGCGGCACAAGCAGGTGCACAACTAGATGAAGTGATTAGTATAGGTGGTACTCTTCAAGCTACTATGACAGGTAGTGAAGCAGCAACAAAATATAATTCCTTCTTAAAAAATGCAGTTAAAGCTGCAGGTGAATTGGGCATGCAATTTACAGATAATCATAATAGATTGTTACCAACAGTTGAAATTATAGAGCAGATTAAAAGTAAATATGGACAAATTTTAGATGCTAAGGAACAAGCTGAGCTTGTTGAAGCTTTTGGTGATGATGAAGCCATTAAATTTATCACAAACCTATACAATAAAACAGAAGCACTCAAGCAATCTCAGAAAGATGTTGCACATGCTATTAACGAAGGTAAAGATGCTGTAGAAGCTATGGCAAGTATGATGAATCGTGGTATGGGTGAAAAAATAGAACTTATTAAGCAAAGATGGGCCAATTTAAAAGATGAAATGGGTAAGCAAATGGAGCCTGGAATCAGTCCTGCACTTGATGCTGTAGGAGATAAACTTTTAGAACTTCAAAATTCAACAGATTTTTCCTCTATGGGCCAAAGTGTTGGAGAGTTAGTTGGAGTAATCAATGAGCTATTTACTAATGGACTAAATAACGCTGATGAATTTATTAGTGGACTTGTTGATAGCTTAAGTTGGCTTTCTGCACATTTTGATCTAGTTAAAAACTCTGTTGTATTTCTTACAGAAGCTTTTGTATCTTTTAAAATTGCCTCAGCAGTAGCACCTGTGATTTATGCCATAGGTGGTGCATTAGGCTTCTTTACAGCGACTACAGGAAGTGCTACAGCGGCAACTTGGAGTTTTACTGCAGCTTTACAGGCTAATCCTTTGGGCATTGTTGTAACTATTGTCACCTTACTCATCATGGGCCTAGTACAACTTATTAAGTGGATTATTAAAACAAATGGTGGGATTGAAGCGTTTAGTAAGAAATTTGAAACTGCTATGAATAAGGCCATCATAAAATTTGAAGAGTTTAAAATAAAATTTTTAGAAGGCATTCAATCCATCGTTAAGAATATCCCATTAATAGGAGATACTTTAAGCGAATCCTTAGAGCGATCCATAAAGAAGTCCAAAGATAAAATTAATGCATTAAATGAAAAAATTCAGCAATCCAGTTCATCAACTGCCAATGATGAGGAAGATGTAAATTTGCCAGAGCAACAACAAAAGTCTACAGATGATAATAATCCTTTAAAAAAGGAAATAGATTTATCTATCGTAGAAGAAAGTGCTTCTGGAAATCTTCCAGACAAAAAGAAGAAAGAGCGAACGATTAAGGATGATATTGATGATATAGCGGATAAATATGAAGATCGAGTCGACCTTTACGGAAGTCGAGCTGAACTCGCTGAAAAGCAAAAAGACAAAAAAGGCGCTAAAGCTAATAAAGAATCCTTAATGAGTGTCCTTAGAGAACAAGTAGCCGATTTACTTAAATTAGAAGGTAAAGTAACAGGTAAGGATAAGAACATTGTAGAAACAGCTAAAAACAAACTACTTAGTAGAATTGCCGATATTGCAGAAGAAATTAGAGGGGGTATTAATGAATTAGTAGGCTCCTTTAATACACCTTCTGGACTTACAGCCATGACAAATTATGAATATCTTACCTCTACTTCTAAAGTGGCCAACAGCAAATATGTGAACACCAACAACATAGAAGTACTCTTTAATGTCAAAGATTTAGGAAGCTTAACACCAGCACAGATTAATAGTAAATTAACTGCGATTGCAGCACAAATAGGGGACACTTTTAGTCTTTCAAAAGATCAGTTAGTTTATCAAGGAATGAACAACGTATCAAGGAATTAGAAAGGGGATCAACTTATGCATACACTTTTAAAAAATCCATCTCTAAAGCTTTTACTGGCCAGAGATAAACTCATCATGCAGGATACTTTTGAAAATGGTTTAGGCAGTTGGCAAACAGATGGCAGTTGGCATAAAGTAACCGTTGATTCTAATGCCGATCAAAGTTCAGGGCTAGATGGCAATCTAGCTCTTGATTGTATGGGTGCTTATGAAGCTGGAACTGTTGAAAAGACTGTAGAGCTACAAAATTATGGTGAAATCTCCTTTGAACACTACGTACAAAACAATAAAAATGAGGGCACTAACTATTTAAAGTTTTACATTGATGATACCTTGAAGTTAGAAATTAAAGGCCCTTCACCTTGGTATAGATGTGATCCTATAGGGTTAACACCAGGAGAACATACTCTAAAATTTGAATATGTCCTAGAAGGTGCACCTAATGAGAAAAAAGCAGTTGTAGATACTATTGTGATTGAGGAAGCTAAAGATGTGCCTTGTTTAATTACAACTTACAAACCACCTAAACCCATTAAAAACCTAGCTAAAAATAGTATTTTAAGAGGGTATACCACTTATCAGGAAATGGTGGAAAGTGATACAGAAATAGAGTTTGTGGCCGCTTTTAATGGCTTAGAATTTCATGAATTTATGATTCAATCTGATAGAGAGTTTTATTTTGTGGATGAGTTTGGTGTGTGCTACAGAGGAATTTTTGAGGAAGCACCAGAACCAAAGAGTATCGCTTTGAGAAAAGTTTATTATGTAGAGCTCATTTTAGTGGCAAGTTCAAAAGTGGGTATTGGATTTTGTTAAGGTAGGTGATGGCAAATGTTTAATCAAAATATACAGCTTTTAAGATATTTATCAGCAAGGTTAAATGTAGGTAGTTCAAGTCCTACCCAACAAGTTTATATTAGAAGAAAAGATAAAAATAAGGGCTATGAGAATATGCCTTTTTTAATGCCAAAAGTAACAGAAATTAGCCTAGATAGACGCTATAACATGGCAGCAGATGAGCTAAAAGTCACTTTTGATAATAAAAATGGTCTATTATCTCCCGATTATACCCCTATTAAGGACTATACCAAAGTAAAAGGCTTACCAGTAAGTGGTTATAAAGATGTTATTCTACCCTACAATGAAATTTATGTAGAGTTAGGATATGGTGATGAAGTAAGACGTATGTTTACTGGTCAAATTCTTGGGATTAATATTAACGAAAATCCACCTTCTATTTCTATTGATTGCAAAAATAACTTTAGGAAGCTTTTAAAACCTATTGATCCAATAGATAAAAAAGTACTTTTGTATGAGGAAAAGGATTCCTTTGAAGTTGTAAAAGACTTATTGGAACGAGCAGGAATCACAAGCTATGTCTTTGATATAGAAACCATAAAAGAACAGGCCTTTACAGTACCTAAAGCAGAGTTTGAACTAGGTACGCAGTATTCTGATGCCATTCAACAAATTTTAGATACTATGGGACACCGGTTATTTTCCGATCGTTTTGGAACCATTCAAATCTTAAAAAGGGAACTTTATAGTCAAAAAGACTTTGCAGTAGTAGATATAGATGATTATGTCAATATGACTTCAGGGGAATATACCATTGATCCTACTGTTTTAAGAAATAGAGTGATTATACAATCTAATAATGGTTGGCAAGCCTTTGAAGATCCTTTTTTGAGGAACTATTGCAATAATGAAATCATTAGTTGTGGTCTTGAAGCACCTTGGGCTGAAACAGAGGAACAAAAATGGGCTGTAGCAGATCGTTTTTTCTTAGATATGAGAAGAAAGCTTAGACGAATTAGTATCGCTATCAAAGGAAATCCCTCATTAGATATTGGAGACCTAGTTAGAGTTAAAGCACTCATTTCTACGGCCAATGCGAAATACATGATTATTGCCATTCAAACATCTTTTAGTAGTAGTGGGTACATAGATATTTTAGATTTAGAGTTTGTAACAGATGCTAAAGGACACATCTGCGAAAAGGCAGAAGGAAGTTATGAGGATGTTCAAGGAAGTACAAGTGACAATGCAAGTATCCCTATAACAGGAACAAAAAGAGATGCTATTGTACAATATGCTTTAAGCTTTAGAGGAACACCGTATCAATGGGGTGGAGATAGCGCCCATAATAAAAATCATTTTGGCATGGATTGTTCCCATTTTACTTATGCTGTCTTTAAAAAGTTCGGCTTAATGAATGGTTATGGTAGAGCCAAAGACCAGTACCCTTGGTGCAACCCTATTAGTGAAGGGGAACTTCAGACGGGGGATTTAGTCTTTTATGCAAGCAGTAGTAATCCTCGTTCTATTTATCATGTTGCGATTTACATAGGGAATGGACAAGCAGTATCAGCTAGTGGTGGCGACTCTAGCACCTATTCTTTGGCCAGAGCTAAGGCACAAAAAGCCTTTGTTAAAACACACAACTTTAAATATATGCGTGCAACTTACTTCTACGGAAAAATTAAAGGATTATAGGAGGGGATAATATGGCATTTAATGATTTTAGAGATCCTATAGAATATGTCGTTAACCAGTATTTTGAAAGAAAAAGGTACTTAAATAACAATTTACAGGGCACCAATATGCAGCTTAACAGTAGTGCTTATGCTGATGAAGATTTGCCAGAATATCCAATTACGCTTATTAGAGATGAACAAGGTCTTGTTACAAAAGTCATTTATGGTGATTTGAAGGTTCTTGAGCGTCTTATGAATGAAGAGGAAGAAGAAGGGTGTCCTATCATCTGGCAAGAAGAGGTTATAAGGGATGCCGAAGGTACTACAGTTGCCCTAGAAAAGACCTATCCTGATGGCATTGTAACAAGGGTAGACCTAGTACGAGAAAATGATGTGGTTACAGAAATTCAAATAGGTGATAGCCCATGAGTTTACCAAGTTATGTTTTAAATTGGGATGAGTTAATTAGTGAATTAAAAGAAATGCTTGATGGTGGGGTAAATTTAGACCTCTCTTCACTTGAAAAGTACTTTCCTGACATCATAGAGCTTCTAAAAGCACTGGTAGACAACACTAAAAAACCAAGTGGTACACAAAAAATGAAAGGCTACCATAAACAAGTAATTTCTAATAAATCCTATACCTTTCTTTTTACCCCTGAAGAAGATGTGATGCTGACAGGGATTACCTATGCACAAAGTATTTACAAGTGTGATGATAGATTTGACCTGATTGTGGTGAATGATTCAGGGGAAGAATTAACATTATTTGATGGCTTATATGTAAAGGATGCTATGCAGCATAAGCTCTTTCAAGTCTTCTTTCCGGTTCCTAAGGGGTATGAGGTCAAACTGGTCATGCATAATCAATCTGCACGAACTAAAGACGTCTGGGTAGATTTTGAATACTTAGGGGTAAAAAGTTTAGATGCAACAAAAGGGACAGTCATTATTCGCTATCTGGCAGAGGGTGAAAATGATTTTGATCTATTAGCTGAAGAAACTTTAAGTTTAGATCTAGGCGTACATACCATCTCTAATATAAAGGATTTTGAAGGCTATACTAAGTTAGAGCCAACCGTTAAAATGATTTCTTTAACAACAGAAGAACCAACAAGAATCGTAGAGTTTTTCTATGAAAAAAATCAGTCAGATATTGGCCATGCCTATGATTTGAAAGTAACCTTAAGATGGGAAAATAATAGTCCTGTAGACATAGATATGTATGGTTACATTGACCAAAGTCATAACAGGCAGGTAAATTATAGGCAAAAAGAGTACTTTGAAACAGAAGAAGATCGTATGTGGCTAGACTATGACTTTACAAGACATGGACCTAATGGATATGAAGAAGAACCAGAAGTATTAACGGTTCTTGGATTTAAACAAAGTATACTTTCTATACAGCTTCAAAATTACAATAGTCGCGAGCTCACAGAAGATGCTTTAATAGAAATTGCTACAGATAGAGGAACTATTTTAGAAACCATTACAATTTCTAAATCCTTGTTAAATCAAAGTAGTACACGTAATCTTTATGTATGTGACATCAATTTAGAGACTAGAGTCATAACCCAAATTAACAAATCTATAGGAAGTGTAGGTGAATTTTAATGGGTGTTGCCAAATATATTATTAACTTTGATGAACTTGTCAAATCTCTTCCTGGATTAGATACAAGTGGTTTAGAAGATTTTTTAAATGAAATTCTAGACTTATTAAGACAGCTCTTAAAATCAGAACAAAATCAAAGCTTTAGAAGTGTTGACATGAGCAAGCATATTCCAGCCATTGTTAACACTTTTATCATTTCCAAGAGCTTTGAACAGGATATCTATTTAACAGGAATTACTTTTAGTCAAACAGCTTGGAAGGTAGAAGATACGATTTCCCTAGAGCTTAATGGAAATCTAATTTTGGATCATATCCATACAAAGGAGTTAGGTCAGCAGAAGTATTTTAATGCCTTTATTCCAGTTAAAGCCGGTGATGAGGTAAGGATTTTATATCATAACGCATCTGGAAATAGTAAGATGTTTTTTTGTGACTTAGATTACATATTCTCTACTACTATACAGGAAATGTAGTACAGAGTATAATGAAAGCATAAAATTTAATGAGAGGTGCGGTGAAAATGAAAATAAAAACATTTACCTACTTCAATAAGGAGACTAACTTAGAAATTGAAAAGATAGAATTTGGAGATATTAATTTATTGGTAGGTGTATCAGGGGCAGGTAAAACGCAAATATTAAATAAACTTTATGAGCTATCACAATTAGCTAGTGGTCGATTTTCAATTGAACGACTAGGTAGTATAAAAGCAGAAGTAACATTTGAAGTTGGGGGCAAACAGTTTCTATGGAAAATAGAAACTAATAAAAATAATGAAATTGAAATCATTGGTGAAGCACTCTATATAGATGGGGCTGAATATTTTACTAGAACAGTAAAAGAGATTCGATTAGAAGGGGCTACTTTGCCGTCCATTTCATCTCAGCTTAGTTTGTTAAATGCATATAAAGAGTATAATGAAATTATGGTTTTAACAGAAGGTATACGGCACATTATATTTCCTGATTTAGATGAGAATATAAAACACTCTATTGGTGCGAATCAGGCAAAGATTATTTCTGTAGATGCTCCAGAATCCTATGTGTATCCTTCAAATTCATCATTAAGCCATTTATATAGAGCACTTGAAGTAAATCCAGAAATTTTTCTAAAGATAAAGGAAGAGTTTATAAGTATATTTCCTCAAGTTCGAGATATAAAGTTTCAATATGAAGAGGAAAAAATGAGTAACTTCGTAGGAATTAGCCCACTTGAAATTAAAAGATATGTACTGTATATTCAAGATTTAAATGGAGTATGGATAAGGCAGCATGAAATATCATCAGGAATGATGAAGACATTATTTCATTTGACTTATTTGAAGACTATAGGTAACTACTCAGTAATCC
>JARKVN010000135.1 GCA_029851645.1 Cellulosilyticum sp.
TGCATTACTTGTTATCTCCTTCTATTACTTCAGCGCCTACATCCCTTCCTAAGTCGCAGGTATAAACCCACACTATATCATCCCCTTCCTCAAGGATATAGCGTGATGCACCATAATTAGGAAACCAGTCATTTACCTTATACATCCAGCCAGATAGTGGCCCTGCATCAAATTCATACAAATTATTGATTCCTTTTATATAAACAGAGTTTAAGGCAGGTGTATTTATAAATTCCATATGTATTTTATTTTCTTTCATTTCACGCTGTAACACATCAAATACAGATTCACCTTCATAAAATGTAACGGTTTGTGTTGGATAGATGATACCATCCTCAGGTACTAAATCTACTTTTTCAGCATCTAACTTGTCTATATGCTCTAACAAGGTCTGACTTGTCACAGTAAGCATAGCTGTATAAACTGCATCTGATTCTTCTGATTGCTCCTTCAGCTCACTATTTTCCTTTATGCTGGTCTGCTCTACCTTACTTGAGCAGCCTACCATAATCAATAGACACATAAGGAGCATCCCAAGTAATCTAACTTTTTTGTTTCTTATCTTCATGATTTCCCTCTATTGTTTACATCTTTCATATCATAAAAGCTATTTTGCTTATTTTGGATTCTTCTAAGATTAACCATAGCATATAAGGCTTGTTCAGTTGCCATACCATCTGATTCTAGGTTACCTTTTGCATGTATAAAACTTCCATCTGATTTTCTAAAAGTCATTAGGTTATCTAGAAGCGTATACCCATTTTTCACAAAACGAGAATCATTTATATCAATGCCTAGCTCACATAACGCCATAATAACTTGTATGACACTTTCTGAGTTTTCCTTACCCAAATACGTATAGCCGCCTTTCTCATTTTGCATTAGAGATAGTCGTTTAAGCCCTTTATTTACTGCTTTTGCTACTTTTTTATTATCCGTATATTTTGCTAGTGCTTGTAATGCCATAGCTGTCATATCTGGCTCTGCACTTGTTGATGCCAAGGCAAATCCGCCATCTGCAAGTTGACTCTTTAATATTTCTTCTATATACATTTCTCTTGTAGCTTGAACTTTTGCCTCTTTGTTAACTGGCATAGTATATGGGTAACTATCAAGGGCGATGAGTGCAAAAATAGGTCCATTTACACCTTGCCATATTGACTTGTTAAAATCACCTAAAGGCGTAAGTAAATTATATCCTGCTACATTCTTTGGATCTTTTCCTATGGATGTCAGCGCCAGTATGACTCTTGAATACTCTGTATACTTCTTGCCATGTAATATACCTTGATGAGCTTTTACATAAGCTTCTACTTCTTTATAATAATTTTCGTAATAAGCTTTAGGAACTTCTTGTTCTGAACGTGCTAATGCCATAATGAGCCACTCGCCACCTACTGAATTCACTTGAGGTTTTGACACTTTCTTTGTCAAATACTGAGCTGTACGTGCTATTTCATCTTTTAACACAAACTTTTCAGCTGCGTAAGTACTGATACTACTTAGCATGATGCTCCATACAAGCATCACTCCCATACATTTTTTAATTGGATTCATTTTTTTCTCCTTTTGATGATTAAATAATATAAAAAAAAGCCCTCTTAAGTATCATTAATGAGGGCTTTATATACATCATAATATAACCTAATATGACCACTTCATATTAGGTTATATTTAGCTAAATTCCTCCACCCAAAAATTTAACTAACAGTATAAGCAGTTATCCTGACTTGTGATTCATCCTCCAAAACATCTTCTCATCTAAATAGACAATGATTTATCGTTTTTTCGTCCTCATTTACAGTAGGGGTAAACCTGTGACGGATTTGCACCGTTGCTTCCCTTTTAAGCGATATATATTATCGCACTTATCTGTACTCTATATTCAATTATTACATCTATTTAATTACAACCAAACAGAGCTTCTAGCCTACTACTCCACTTAACTTACCCTTGTGAAGACCAATCTGCTGGATAGGTTACATAAAGAAACCTTGCATAATCAGGTACTGAAAATTGAATTTTACTTCCCTTTGGAATTAAAATCAATTCCCCTTCATCTGCTGACACCTTTCTACCATCAATTATAATATCTAAATGCCCTTCAATGATATAGTCTATTTCATCATAATTAAGTGTCCAATCAAATGTTGTTTCTTTCATTTCCATTATACCACAACCAAGCCTTGGACTCTCCTCTAAATTAAATAAATCTTTAGTATAAACAATATCTGAAGATTTTCCTGTATCTAAGCGATTTTCTTCGCTTACTTTCACACTAGGAAGTTTAACTGATATTATCCCACTTGCATCTTTATTACAGCTAAAGTCTACTCCATCCGATGTAGTACTTTTAAGTTTTTCTTCTATAATTTGCCTTACAAGTTGTTCTAATAAACCTTTATCTAGATTATTAATATCCATTTTAAGCTTCTCCTTCTTTTGCCAACATTTTTTTAGCCATGAACATTGCAAGAATAATTGCTGTAATACCACCTACTAATTTAGCAACGATCATTGGGAAAATCATTTCAGCATTGAACCCTGCTGTAAATCCTAAGTGGTCACCAAATACAAATGCTGCTGATACTGCAAACGCTACGTTGATGATTTTGCCTCGGTTATCCATATCTTTCATCATCCCGAACATTGGAATAACATTTGCTAAACTCGCAATAAGACCTGCTGCAGCTACGTCATTCATACCTAAGACTTTACCAAGTTTCATAAGAGGTGTTTTGAAGATCTTTGTGATTACATGTACAAGTGGGAAAGCTCCTGCAAGTACGATTGCAATGTCACCAACAATTTCAAAACCTTCACTAATTGGCGCCATACCCGGAATCACTACAATACCTGTTAGTGCCTCAACAACTGCCGCTGCAAGACCAAGTGTAATGATAATAACTACAAATTTACCAAAGTATGTAAACCCTTTAATCATGGCATCTTGACATGTTAAAAGTCCAATTGTAATAATAACTGCAAATATTACGATTGGAATTAAGTTTTTCACAATCATCATAACTGGGAATCCTGCTACAAGACCACCTACGAATGCTCCAATTGGAATAGTAATAACACCTGCTAAAATACCTGTTGCTAAGTATTTTTGATCTCTTTTCTCAATAATACCTAGTGCTACTGGAATAATAAATACGATTGTAGGCCCCATCATAGCTCCTACAATAAGTCCACCAAATAAGCCAGCTTCTGGTGTCAGTGCTAATTGTTGAGCAAGTGATGCTCCACCCATATCGTTTGCAAGAATGGTTCCTGCAAACATAGCTGGATCAGCACCAAGGAAACCAAATACAGGAACAATAATTGGTTTTAATACTTCTGCTAATACTGGGGCTAAACAAATAATCCCAATCATGGCTACTGCTAATGATCCCATAGCCATAATACCTTCTTCGAATTTTTCACCTAATCCAAATTTATTATCTAAGCATTTATCAATAGCACCTAAAACCATAAATACTACCATGATATAAATAATGATTTCATTAATACCCATGTTCTCTCTTCCTTTACTTTAGGTTAAATTAAGTTTTTTAAGAGGTGTTCATCTACACTTGGAATAATTGCATCATAAACAATCTCTTTTTCTCCAATTTTAGACTTTATCTCTTCAAAGCCATAATTCAAGCTACTTAATTCACCAGCTACAATGTAAACACATTTTCCACCAATTCCAAAAGCAACCTGTAATTTTACAATACTTATACTACTGGATTTCAAAGCATGATCAAGAGCCTTTAGCCCTGCACAAACTTTATTGGTCTCCATGATACCAATCGCATTAATGTTCTCTGACTTTTCATATTTATGTTTTAATGCCTGTATAATCTGGGGATGTATGTTATGAATGACAAAAGAGTCAACAGTAAATTTCCCTCCATGTTCCATTCCAAAGCTAATGGCATCATTTACCTCTGCTTCGTTCCCACTCACAATAATGAGAAATTTACCAGGGCAAATACTCTTAAAGTAACAAATCTCAACATAAGATTTTTTCACCATTTCATTAGATACTTCTATACCCTTGGCAATACTTCTAAATTCAATAGCACCTAAACTTTTATTCATCTTCAACCTCTATCGAATCTACAATCCCAACAATAGCTGCATCAACAGGAACAGATTGACTACCTATTGCTTGCCTTGCAGCTCCTCCTCTAGTCACTAAAACTTTATCACCTATACCTGCTCCTACGCTATCTACTGCAACAAACAAGCCTGACTTCTCTGTGGTCTTGGATTCTAAAAATTTTATAATTAAAAACTTTTGCCCATTTAACTTTTCATCTTTACGTGTTGCCCATAGATTTCCAACTACTCGTCCTATCTCCATAGCTTATCCTCCATCACACACGTTTCACTTCTAAATGATTCGTACGAATAAAATCATTAGCTAGAGGTGTAATAATACTTTTTTGATCAACTATAATTGTTGTCACACCACTGTATTTAATTTTTCTTAAATCAGCTTCTGATATAAGCTTTTTATGCTTGATATCATATGCCCTCTCTATTTGTTCTTCTACAGCCACTTCTTGCACTTCCTTGGAAGGATGAGCACCTTGTAAAGGAACTTTTGTCTCTGTTATAATTTCTGTTAAATCATTAATAATACGTACACCAAAACCTACAAGTTCCTCTTCATACTTCACATACTTATTATAGAGATCCTTTGGTGCAGAAGCCTTATAACGTCTATAAGCAATACCATCATTTAGTAAATAGACTTTTTTACCTTGCATCATCATTTTAAGGATAAATCCTTCTTCTTGTGAAACACAGCTTCCTTGAGAAAGATTATATAATCCTCTTAAGCATAATCTTGATAAAATAACTATATCACACTCTTTTAGCTGTTGGTCATAAGCGATGATTTCATATTCTTTATGTAATACATGATACTTAGTTAAATCTTTCTCCCAAAAGACAACAGCCTTTTTACGCTGAGTTGTAGTTGTTTCTGGTAATTGATTTAATCTCTTATATACTTCACCTACAATAAAATCTATTAATTTTTCGTAGTCCACATTCTTCCCTCCTTAAGAAGGTTATTTAATAATTCTTGCTACAACCCCTTTTGTAAATCCACATGCATTCGCTTCATCATAGTCAATATGCATGTATGTTTCAAAATTAGGGCTAACTCTTAATATAACATCATCAAAAATGAGAGGTCTTGTGCCATAGACTTTTGCTTGAACAACTTGTCCATCTTGAACTTGGAATTTTTGAGCATCCTCTGGTGTCATATGGATATGTCTTTTAGCTGCTATTAATCCTCTTGTTAATGTTATCGTTGCTTTTTCACTACTGATTGTAATGCCGTCAGTTCCATCAAGTTCACCACTTTGCTTAACTTGTGGTTTTACTCCCAGTACTACTGCATCTGTTAAAGATACTTCTACTTGTGACTCTTTACGCTCAGGTCCTAATACAATTACATTTTTAAGCTTCCCTTTTGGTCCTATAACTGTAACTCTCTCTTTACAAGCATATTGACCTGGTTGAGATAAGTCTTTTATTTTTGTAAGTTGATAGCCTTCTCCAAATAAAGTATCTATGTCCTTTCTAGATAAATGGACATGTCTACCTGAAGCTTCGACTTCAATAAATGCTTCTTTTTTTACTCGTTTGATGACTTCATCTACAATATCATTAATTAGATTGTCCATTTAGTTCTCCTTCTTCTTTATACTGATCTGCTCTTACTTTAAACATCATAATCCAAAATAATGATGATAATCTATTTAATGCTAGAATTAAATCTTCTCTTCCAACTTCTCCATATTGACTTTTAAAAGCATCATAAGCTACAAGCTCTGTTTCTCTTGTTTGAGTTCTTAAACTGTTGAGTGCTACCACAAGTTCTCCCATTCTATAGTCTGGTAAGAAGTGTCTCATACCAAAATATTTAGATGGGTGATGTGATTGATCTCTCAGTTCTGCCTCTGTCAACCCTTGTAATGCGAATTCTTTAAGTTCTTCACCTGAAACTTCACATCTAATAAGGTTTCTTACAAAATGTAATACTTCTTGTAAATCTGCTGTGAGCTTTGGCATTCCTTTTTTTTCAGCTAAAACTTGTACTTCTAAAATTTTTGACTCTAAAGAGTCAATTCTACCTCTAAAAGCAATACGTGGATGATCTTTAAATACAAGAAGATCACCTCTAAGACTTGTCATATGTTCTGGCTTTTCTTGAAGCTTTGCACCAAAAATAGTTCTGTACTTATAATCCTTATTTTTAGCAGTCACTTCTTTTGTTATCTGTTCCACTACTTCGAATTGTTCCACTACTTTACTTTTCCCTTCTTTTTTCTTCTCTTCTTTTCTCTCTTCTTGCTTTTCCTCAATATAGCGAATAGCTATTTTTCTTTCGTTAAGCAAAGACTTTGCAGAAGGGGTTATAATATCTTTCTTAGATACATATATTTCTTTTACCTTTTTTAGGTCTTCTTTGTTTAATTTTCTTCTGATTTCACTTTCTGTTAAAAGTGCCATAATATCACATCCTTGCTAGATGGATAAAATGTGCCACCCTATAGTAGCACATTTTATTTATCTTAAACTATTATTGTTCCATTTTTGGTAAGATTACATCAAGTTCAAAGTGTGGTCTTGGGATTACATGAACAGATACCAATTCACCAACTCTTTCAGCAGCTGCTGCACCTGCATCTGTAGCAGCTTTAACTGCACCAACATCTCCTCTTACCATTACTGTAATTAAACCGCTACCGATTTGTTCTTTACCTACTAATTGTACGTTTGCTGCTTTTACCATTGCGTCTGCAGCTTCGATTGCTGCTACTAAACCTTTTGTTTCAATCATTCCTAATGCATTTGAGTTTGCCATAATAATTTCCTCCTAATATCACTTTAATATTTATAGACTATGAGAATAGATTTCTCATGAGTTTTTTTATTTTAATTCAGTTAAGATTTTTTGTACGATTAAATTAATTAATTCTTCTTTATCTGCTGTACCCACTGCTACTTGTGTTGTTTGCGCTGGTGCACCTGCTCTTAATTCTTCAATTTCTTTCACACCATAAGCCACTTTTTTGATATTAATTAAATCAAGTGGACCAATGTTGTTTGATGTAGAGCTACCACCAACAGCTCCACAACCTAGTGTTAAAGCTGGTACAAGGTTTACTGAACCACCAATACCACCTAAAGCACTTGGTGTATTGACAAGCATTCTAGAAACTGGCATTCTAAGTGCAAACTTTCTTACAAGTTCATCATCATTTGCATGAATTGAGAATGTATGTCCAGCTCCTTCGTGAATAAGAATTTCATAACATCTATCGCATACAGCTTCTACGTTTTCTTCTACATAGAATGCAAGAATTGGTGCGAGTTTTTCTTTTGAGTATGGCGCATGTTCGCCAACTTGTGTTTCTCTTGCAATTAATACTTTTGCACTACTTGGAATATCTGTAAGTCCAGCAAGTTTCGCAATCACTTCTACACTTTTACCTACAATTTGAGGGTTCATTGTACCATTTGGACGCATGATAAAATTTGAAAGTCTATCAGCTTGTGCTTCAGTTAAGAAGTAAGCGCCTTGTGCTTCTAATTCTCTTACTACAACACTTTCCATAGCTTTTTCGATAACAATTGACTGTTCTGATGCACAGATTGTTCCATTATCAAATGTTTTAGAATCTAAGATTCTCTTAACAGCTAATTTTACATCTGCACTTTTATCAATGAAAGCTGGTCCATTTCCTGGTCCAACTCCAATTGCAGGTGTTCCTGATGAGTAAGCTGCTTTTACCATTGCCGAACCACCTGTTGCAAGAATCATAGATGTATCTCTATGTTTCATAAGTTCATCTGTTGCTTGCATTGTTGGAATTGTAATACAACCAATAGCACCTTTTGGACAACCTACTTTTTCTGCAGCTTCAGTAATGACTTTAACTGTTTCTAAAATTGCTTTTTTAGCATTTGGATGTGGTGAAAATACAATTGTATTTCCTGATTTGATAGAAATCATAGCTTTGTAGATTGTAGTAGAAGTTGGGTTTGTAGATGGAATAAGTCCTGCCACAACTCCCATAGGTACTGCTATATCCATTACTTTATTCACGTTGTCTTCATTAATGATTCCTACTGTTTTGGTATCTTTTAAGCTTTCATATACTACTTTTGAGGCAAATACATTTTTAATAATTTTATCTTCCCATTTGCCAAATCCTGTTTCTTCATGAGCCATTTTAGCTAATTTCTCTGCATGGTTGTAACCAGCATCTGCAATTGCTTTTACAATACGATCTATTTGTTCTTGACTCATTTGTGCAAGTACTGCTTGTGCAGCTTTCGCTTCTTTAATTAAATTTCTAACTTCTTGTCTTGATGCTAAGTCTTTATCTAAAGTATCCATTATTTATCCGCCTCCTTATAGAACTTTAGCAATATGTTAATAAGCTCATCTTTTTTTACTGTTTTGAGTTTTTTTGCTGCCATAGGAATTGCTAAAGATTTTATCAGGTTCTTTAGCTCCGCAACACTCATAGAGGATAATTTTTCGCTATCCATAGTTACCTGCTTGTTAGTAGGAGATGACTCTTCTACTATTTCTTCTGCCTCAGGTTCTACTGGTTCTTCAGTATTTACTATCTCTTCAGCTTTAATAATTACTTCTTTTTCTATTTTCTTTGTTCGCTTTTCTATAATACTAGTTACTTCTTGATGCATTCTTGGGATTACATGTGCTGCCCTTAATATACCTACTGAATCTACAGCAAGAGCCCCAGCATCTACAGCTGCTTTTACTGCTCCTACATCTCCTATAAACTTAACTGTTAAGATTCCATCAGTTACTTTGTCAACACCAAGAAGTTCTATGTTTGCAGCTTTTACTGCAGCATCTGCTGCTTCAATAGCTGCAACATATCCAATGACTTCTATCAGTCCTAATGCTTGGTTCATCTATGTCATTCCTTTTAATATCCTAGTGGATTCTCTGCAACAAACTTTACTGCATCTGCAAAAGCATCACATGCTGCTTTACATGCAGATTGAGAGCCTGTAAGAAGTGCTCCTGCAAAGTTTGTTTCTGTTGGAGGCCCAAAAAACTCCGCCATTTCTACATCAGCTGATTTAAGTGCAACATCTAAGGCATACATTGCCTCAAGTGGTGGGGCAACAAGGTAAGCTAGTGCTTTTCCTTCTTCAATCCCTGCTACTTTAGAAAGGTAAGAGCCTGTTCTTGATACACAATGTGCATAGTAAGCAATTGAATCATCATCATTGGCACTTACAAAGTGTGCACCATTTTCCATGAAATCAACAACAGCATTTAGACCGCTTTTTACCTCTTCTGGGCTTGTTCCTGCTAAGATCCCAATGACTTCGCCTGCGAGTTTTGTTGAAGCATTTGCTGCTCCTGCATACATACTTCTTGCATACACAACTTCTACATCTGCTGCTTTTGTGGCTTCATCTAATGCAGTATAAGTTACATCATCACAATCAGCTGTAATAATCCCTAAACTTTTAAATCTAGGATTAATTTCAAGTTTTTTTGCCATTTCCTGACTTACATTAGATATTATTTTAATACCTAGTATGTTAGGACGTATTGCATCATTTTTCATATCTCATACCTCCTTGTTCTATTTAAGATCTATTCCAGACGCTTTTTTCTCAAGCATTGTTTTGATTAATTCAGCAACGTGTGCACCTGCTTCTACTGCAGTCGTACCTCCTTTATGGATATTTGAAATAACTGTTCTCTTTGCTTCTGCGATACCGATTGTTGGTCTGTATGTAATGTAAGCCGACATAGATTCAGCTGTTACAAGACCTGGTCTTTCACCTACTAATAAACAGATTACTTCTGCACCTGTTACATCACCAACTTGGTCCATTGCACCAACTCTACAATTTTTAACGAATAAGATTTCGCCAATTTCAATGCCATACATTTTTAAACCTTGTTTAATAGATGGTAAGATATCTTTTAAGTTAGCTTCAACTGCTGCTGAACTTAAACCATCTCCAACCATAATCATAACTTTTGGTGCATGACCCCATTTTTGTTTGATAACTTTTAAGTTTTCCTCTGAAAATCTTCTACCAAGGTCTGGTCTTGTTAAGTGTTCATCTTTATCTTTACAAAGTGTTTCTAATGCTACTAAGTTATTTTCTTTGATAAACTCTTCAGATACATCTGTGAAAACAGAGTCTTGAGCTGCAGCATGGTCAGCTCTTACACGAAGTGCTGTAATTGTTTTGTATCTTGCACCTGCTCTACCAATCCCAATTCTTGCTGGTGTTTTAGCCTTCATTGCTAAATAGCCTGCTTCATCGTGTGGATTTTCTACTAATAATTGTTTCTTTAAATCAATTTCTGTAATATCATCAATACATCCTGTTGTATCTACAACAGATTCTGTTGCTTTTTTTATTACGTTCTCTACTTGAGCACTACTAATATCACCAACCATTTGACTAATAAGTTGTTCTACCATTAATTTTAAATCTTTTTCATTCATAATCATTACTTCCTCCTATCCTAAGAATATAGATGCGTCACCAGCTTTTTTAGTTAACTTACCATTTTCAACAAATCCCATTTTTTGTAACCATTCATCAAATTCTTTAATCGCTGTTAAACCATAGATTTCTCTAAGAGATGCTGTTTCATGGTATCCTGTTGTTTGGTAGTTAAGCATAACGTCATCACCATGAGGAATACCCATGAAGTATGTACATCCTGCTGCTGTAAGAAGTAATGCAAGGTTTTCAATATCATTTTGATCCGCTTTCATGTGGTTTGTATAACATGCATCACACCCCATTGGAACACCGCTAAGTTTACCCATGAAGTGATCTTCAAGACCTGCTCTAATAACTTGTTTTGCATCATATAAATATTCTGGTCCAATGAAACCAACTACTGTATTTACAAGGAATGGATCATAGTTTCTAGCAAATCCATAACATCTTGCTTCCATTGTTACTTGGTCAACACCATTGTGTGCTTCTGAAGAAAGTTCAGAACCTTGTCCTGTTTCGAAATACATTACGTTTGGTCCTGTAGCTGTTCCTTCTTTTAATGCAAGATCTCTTGCTTCTTGGATAGTTGCAGCATTGAAACCAAATGCTGCATTTCCTTTTTCAGAACCAGCAATTGATTGGAAAATAAGGTCTGTTGGCGCACCTTTTCTGATGGCTTCCATTTGAGTTGTTACATGAGCAAGGACACAGTTTTGAGTTGGGATTTCCCATTTTTGTTTGAATTCTTCAAATCTCTTAAGTACTCTTGTTACACTTTCAACAGAGTCATCTACTGGATTAAGCCCAATTAGAGCATCCCCGATACCATATGTTAAACCTTCCATAAGTGATGCTGTGATACCATCTGGATCATCTGTTGGATGGTTTGGTTGAAGTCTTGCTGATAAAGTTCCAAATTCACCAATTGTTGTGTTACAATGTGCAGTTACTTTGATTTTCTTTGCAGCATATACTAAGTCGATATTTGACATGATTTTTGCAACCGCAGCAATCATTTCTGATGTTAAACCTCTAGAAATTCTTCTGATATCTGCACCTGTTGTATTTTCATTAAGTAACCATTCTCTTAGTTCAGAAACTGTCCAGTTTTTAATTTCTCCATAAATTTTTTCATTTACATTATCTTGGATAATTCTTGTTACCTCATCTATTTCATAAGGTACAGCTGGGTTATTTCTTAAGTCACTTAATAGGACATTCGATAATACCACCTTTGCTGCAACTCTTTGTTCTGCTGATTCCGCAGCAACCCCTGCTAATTTATCTCCTGATTTTTCTTCATTTGCCTTAGCCATTACATCCATTAATGATGAAAACTCATAAGTACGACCGAATAATTTTGCTTTTAAAATCATAAATAATTCTCCTTCTGATTAATTAAAAACTAATGTTTTTATAACTACTGGCAATACCTTACCTTCTGCTATAGGATTGCCAATATCAATGTAATCTCCATTATCCACTTTAATACTGTCAATACACACTACATCTTTTTTGAACTCCAATAGAGAATAAACTGCTTGACCTAGTACTTTTGCCATGTCATTTTCTACAATAATAATAAGAGGTAAATCTCCGTTAATCAGTTCTTCCATACCATCTACAAGCCCTTTTGCATATTCTTGAACTTCAGTAAATGATGGATTTTTCTTCCCATCTATAGCAATAACAACTTTTTGCAAGTCATTTTCAAGTTTGAACCAATTAAGTTTTTCCTTGATTGCTTGGCTCAGTTTTTCTTGCCCCATACTTTCCTCATCTCGCGTAAGCTTTAGTATCGGTAAGTTTTTAATAGGGAATACTCCTGTTGTGTAAGTAATTGTACTACCACTGATTTCTGTCGTATGAGAACCTGCTCCTACTACAGTTGCTCTAATAGTTTCCATTGATTTTACAACTGTTAACTTCTTACATAGATCTGACTGGGCAATAGCCTGTCCTAGCAAAATACCAATATCACCAAATTTAAAATAATCTTCCACTTCACTTTCATAGTACACGTAGTCAGCTACGCCTCCAGAAAATGAAATACAAGGTATTTCCTCTTCAATTGTGATTGTTTTATTAGTAATAATAAAATCTAACCACTCATCTTGTTTAACAATCCCCACACTTTGAGCTAGTAGTTCTACCATCATATCAATGATTGGCTTAAGTTGCTCTTTGCTTGTTTCTTTTCCTACAGCTATACCAAGCCCTTTCTCATCAATAATTCTTTGGATTTTAGGAGCAATATAGGTAATTTTTTTAGTGTCGTAATCCACTTTGATTAGACGCCCCCCTATATCAAGGCAACCTGTCTGCCTGATTTCCCCATTTGTAAAGAGTGCAAGATTACTTGTACCACCACCAATATCAATATTCACTACACTGGTCAGATGTTCTTTGGAGTATAGATGAGCACCTGCTCCCTTACCTGAAATAATACTTTCTAAGTCTGGTCCTGCTGTAGCTACTACGAAATCTCCTGCAAATCCACTTAATGTATGAAGCACATCATTAGCATTTTCTTTTCTTGCAGTTTCTCCTGTAATAATGACTGCCCCAACTTGAATTTCATCCTTATTAATTCCAGCTCGCTCATACTCTTTTTCTACAATCTCTTTTACTTTTACACCATCAATTTCAGTAGATGATACTAACGGTGTAAAATAAATCTCACTTCTATAAATGATTTCTTTGTCAACAATAGAGATTCTTGGAATTGAAAAATTAGATGCCATATTCTCTACAATAAGCTTTGAGAATATAAGCTGTGTTGTACTTGTTCCAATATCAATCCCTACGCTGAGTAATTCCTCTCTCATTCCTAGCCACCTCCTTTTATAAAAGATTTGAATGGAACAAAAAAGGCTTAAAGCTACAGCCATTTAGTGAGATTATTTTAACCTCCTAAACTCTATAACTTTAAGCCTCTCTGCTCAATTCAAACTACTGCCTTGTAGTTCATAGTTAATTGTATAAATTATTTAATTGTCCCTAAATCTAATAATTACTTTCGTCCCTCGTTCATTAGATTCAATGTCCAAAGTCCCATGCAGTAGATCTGTTACATAACTTTTAATAATATACATTCCTAAACTATCCTGTTTAGTGCTATTCATATCAAAGCCTACTCCATTATCTACTATAGCAATTGTTCTATAACTTCCTTCGGATTGAAGAAGTATTTGGATAATTCCACCTCTATATGTTGTAAAAGCATGATCATAACAGTTTTGAATTGCTTCATTAATACTAAGCAAAAGTGCCGTTGCCTTCTCTCCATGTATTTTAAAATCTTCACCTGTTATATGTATTTGAACATCCTTTGTTCCTTTAAAACTTTCCTTGATATTATCTGTTAGTTTCGTAATTGCATGAATTACTCCAATACAACTCTGGCTTGCCTTTGAAAGCAAGTCATGTGTTACTGCAATTGTCATAATACGACTAATGCTTTCACTAAGACAATCCTTAACTTCTTTAGAATCTGAATTTTTAGCTTGTCTTCTTAAAAGTGCGATTACTGTTTGCAAATTGTTTTTAACTCTATGGTGAGCTTCTCTTAAGCCTACTGTCTTTAAAATACTTTCAGCTTCTTTATTTTTAAGTTCTGTAATATCTTTTATAACTTCAACAATTCCTGTATATCCTTCTCGTAGGAAGTTATAATGAATACTAAACCAATTCTCTCCAATATGTACCTGCCTGACTTCTTTCTTTTCTAAGTTTCCTATCATCTTCTGAAGCATTTCAAAGGTTATTGTATCTATTGTTAAATCATCATATTTCATCCCAATAATATCTTCTCTATAGCCTAGTTTTCTGTATAAATGCATTGCTGTATTATTTATTACAGCCAGTTTCCCATCACAATCAAAAATAAGGATTGCATCATCAAGATGGTTAGCAATAAACATATTATTATTTACTATATGAGTTAAGTCATTAGAGCTTACTTGCTTAAAATTTTCTTTAATCACATCACTAATGTCTTTTTCAACAATAATGACAGCAATAACTCTATTCTCTTCAAGTATTGGGTGTATTCTTTGCTTAACAAACTTATATTCCTGTGTAAGTGCCCTTATATCATTACTAGGCACCCCTGTTTCTAATGTTTTTAAGACCCCAGGCTCATTTTCTCGTAATGCCATTTGTCCTACCACTGTATTTTTATAAAGAGACTTATTATCAGGTTTACTATGTGCAACCACTACTGCTTGATTTTTGTTTAGTGTCAATACATCTATAAAAACATCACTCTCATAGAAATTAGCCATTAATTGCAATGAATTTGCAACCTCTATTACTCTTTTTATCTCATCTTCTTTTAAATCAGTGTATTTATGACATAGCCTAGCAATCATAATTATTCCTCATTGTATGCCATGATAATGATTTTAGCAATTTCAAACATAGTTGTTCGTTTACTCATACTGAGCTTCCTAATTTGATTATAAGCTTCATCTTCTGTTGTATTGAAATTCTTCATATATACACCTTTTGCTTTTTCAATGAGTTTTCTTTCATTTAACTTATTGGTTACTTTTAATAAGTCTGTATTTAATTTCCTAAATTCCTCTACTTTTGATAAGCACATTTCAACATTTGGTATCAAGAACTTCTCATTAACCGGCTTTATTAAATAACCAAAGGCCCCGATACTTTTTGCCTGTTCTAGATATTCTTTTCCCTCACAACCTGTTAGTAAAATAATACCTCCTGCTAAATTCTCCTTAGTAAGAACTCTCCCAGTCTTAATACCATATAATATATGCATATAAATATACAGTATAACTAAATAGTGTTTTAGATTTTTACATATTTCAATAGCACTAAAACCTTCAGAAGCTTCTTCTACAACGTTGTAGTCATTATCTTCTAGAATATCTCGGATATTCATTCTTGTAATAGGATCATCATCAACTATTAGTATACTTCTATTCATTAATTCACCTCTATTGAAATTTACTGAGATACTCCAAAAATTCCATTATTCCTATATCATCTATTGTATCAACTTTGAAGATTTTACTAACACCTGCATTTCTTAATACTTCTACTGCTCTATCAATTTTCTCAGAATCCTTTATCATATTTAACTTTGTAACAATTCCAACAACTTCCTTACAAAAGGCTCCTGAAAAATTAGGTGGAATATAATTTTCTTCTTCTGTAGGATCATATACTAATCCTATTACATCAGCATCTACTGCTGTTACCATTAATGCACTATACAAGTTACGATTTTCAATATATTCTCCTGGTGTATCAATTGCATTATCATATAATTCTATAGATTGTGTTTTTTTATATTTAAGTTCCAATTCATTTAACTTTTGACAAAGAGTTGTTTTCCCACTCCCTGTCTTTCCAATAAATATAATTCTACCCATTCTTAAGTCCTCGTAATAGTTGTTGATGAGAAGTGTAGCAAATTTTCTAATACATCTAACACATCTTTTAAAGCAGCTTCTACCGAGCTAACATCTCCAACAATAACCACTGATCCACTAAATCGATCAATGAATCCAAGCTCTACATCTGATGCTTTCGTTGCAACATCCGCTGCAATAATTGCTGCTTCACTTGGTGTAATGGTTAAAATGCCAATTGCATTTTTGTTTTCTATAATCAACCCTAGCTTTTTATAAATGTCTTGTGTCGGATTTGCAATAATATGTGCAAGTGTTACTTGTTTACCTGGAACATATTCTTGTATCATACGTTGCTTATTTTCTTGTTCTATAGGAATCACCTTGCCTTCTATGATAATTCATTATAGTCTATACTTTTGCATCTTTGCAATATTGACATAAAACTCCTTAAAGATACCATAGACATATGTACCTCTAAGGAGCCCTCATTGCTCTAAAATTAAACTTATCTCACGCCGTTGTGAATAATTATTATTATAAAGTTTTTACTAGTATTTGTCAATATTTAAAACCTCTTTCACATGATAATTGCATGAAGTTATAAGATTTTAATTTGCTTCATTTTTTATCCACAACATTCTACCTAAACTAATTCCACTGTGCAAAACACTCTATTTCTATCCATTCATTAGATTTCTCATTTTATTTTTTCTAATATCTCTAAAATTTCTTCTTTTACAGGCATTCTTGGATTTGTTTTTGTACAACCATCCTCAAGTGCAGCTTTAGCAACTTCTTCTCGTGCATTGATGTAAATACTTTCCTCTACTCCACAAGCTTTAAGCGTTGTTGGCATACCCATGGTCTTTTGCATTCTAATAATCTCATTAATTAGATTTTTAACACCTATTCTTACTGTAGTTGCTTCAAGTCCCACTAACTTTGCGACTTGTGCATATTTTTCCGCAGCTACTGTTATATCTTTATTATTATAGCCTATAATATTTGCATTATAGGCTATCACATGTGGTAATAACATAGCAT
>JARKVN010000010.1 GCA_029851645.1 Cellulosilyticum sp.
CTGCTACAAGCACATTGGCACCTACTGCAATAATCTCTTCTGCATTAGATAAAGTTACTCCACCATCTACTTGAATGAGTAACTCCTTGCAACCTGCTTTTTTTGCCATTGCTTTAACCTGCTTTAATTTTTCTAATGTATAAGGAATAAATTTCTGTCCACCAAATCCTGGATTAACTGACATGACAAGAACCATATCTACATCACTTATGATAGACTCTAACTGGCTTACAGGTGTCCCTGGATTAATTGCAACCCCCGCTTTAACTCCTAAGTCATGAATTTGCTGGATTGTACGATGAATATGATGTGTTGCTTCTATATGCACTGTAATTAGGTCTGCTCCTGCTTTTACAAAGTCTTCTAAGTAACGCTCTGGATTTTCAATCATTAAATGAACATCCATAATTCCTTTAATATGCGGACGAATACTCCTTACTACGGGTAGTCCAATTGAAATATTAGGTACAAAACTGCCATCCATTACATCTACATGAATATAATCGGCACCCCCTCGTTGTGCTGCCTCAATGTCTCTTTGTAAATTAGCAAAATCAGCTGCTAAAATTGAAGGACTTAAATGTATCATCGCTACCATCTCCTCGTGTCTTTTAACTGTTTATAATAAGTTTCATAAGCCTCGTATCTTTCTTGTACAATTTTCCCTTTTTCCAAGGCTTCTTTAATCTGGCATCCTGGCTCATGTAAATGCGTACAACCTCTAAATTTACAGGTGCCTAAATAAGATTTAAATTCTGGAAAATAATACTGTAATTCATCTGGGTCAATACCATCTAACTGCAATGAAGTAAAACCAGGTGTATCTAGTACAAAACCACCAATACTTAGTGGCATAAGTTCTACATGTCTAGTAGTATGCTTTCCCCTTTTAATTTTATCACTTACCTTGCCTGTTTCTAGTGTAAAGTTTTCTTCAATTGTATTGAGTAAGGTAGATTTTCCTACACCTGAAGGTCCTGCAAATACAGTTGTTTTGTTTTTCAGTTTTGGTATCAGCTGCTTTGTATTAATCGCTTCTTTAGCAGATAAGCAAATGACCTTATAGCCTACCTTTGTGTAACGTTCTACAATATACTGATAGCTTTCTGGATTTCCTTCATCGATTTTATTAAGTACTATATACGGCGTAATATCTTCTTTCTCAATATGAAGTAAAAATCGGTCTAATAAATCTAAATGAATTTGTGGGTAGGTTACAGAAAAAACAACCATAGCTTGATCTACATTGGCTACAGCTGGCCTTATTAAGCTATTTCTTCGCTCTAAAATTTCCTCAATTGTCCCTTCTAAGTAACGGTCATTAGAATTTTCTTCCTCTTTGATGCTAATAAGGACATTATCCCCAATAACGGGGATAATGTTTTGATTTCTAAATTTTCCTCTTGCCTTACATTCATAAATGGTTTGACCGGCCTCTACATAATAAAAACCTGCGATACCTTTAATAATAGTACCTGTTACCATTCTCACTGCTCCTTATTGAAATGTAATTGGATCTTGATATACCAGTGTATTATCAATAAATACTTCTACAGTTCCTGAACCTTTTCCTGTTAAGTTAACAGAGTAAGGGAAGTTGCTATAACTTACTAACTCATCCGCTATAGAATGGCTTGTTCCATCGTCTAGGGTAAGTTTAATAAATACATGGTATTCTGACTTCTCCTCTGTCCCACCTGGCAGATTGAAACTACGGCTTACTGTAACTAGAGGCTGTTCTTCTTCTGGTGTATCAGATGAATCTGGTGCATTCGAAGGTTCTGGGCTTATAGAAGGCTCTGGTTCAACAGTACTTTCTGGTTCTTTAGGACCTTTACTTATTGTTACATCTACTCTTGTTCCTGGCGTTACTGCTGTTCCTACAGATAATTTTTGCCTAATAATATATCCGGCTTCTGTATCACTATATTCTTCTTTAGATTGTCCCAACTTTAAATTCATACCTTCTAATTTTGCTCTCGCTTCATCTAATGTACTACCTACCACATTAGGGACAGAAACTTTTTCATCTTTTTTACTACCTTTACTAATCACTAAGTTAACAACATCTCCAGCCTTAACTTTTGTCCCTGCTGTTGGTGTATGAGAAATAACTTGGCCTGATTCAATCGTATTATGATAATCAAATGTTGTTTCCCCCACTTGTAAGCCAAGCTTAGTAATTTCACTCATAACTTCTGACGATTCCTTATTGGCAAAGTCAGGGATAGTCACCTCTTCTACAGTAGGTTTATCTTCTACCTCTTTACTAATTGCCACTGTTAACTCTATATAAGCCCCTTTCTTAACAACCTCTCCTGCTGCTGGCTCTTGCTCAATAACTGTTCCATTATCTGCTTCACTTGTTGGAAGCTGTATGATATTATACTTTAAGTTGCTCTTTCCTAAAGCTTCTTGTGCCTTTTCTAAAGTCATTCCAGTTACTTTAGGAACACTATAAGTTTTACCCTTTCCTAAACTAGGAAGCCATAATACACAGGCTAATGAAATCACAATGACTAATGCTAATGTAACTAACACTCCACCTAGTCTTGCCACCACTTTGTAGAAAGTAGAAACCTCTGAATCTTCCTCTTCTTCCTCTTTCGAAAAACCAACTTCTGCTTCATAGATGCTAGCCTCTTTATTTTTAAGCTCATTATTTTCCTCCGTTTTAAAAGATTCTTTCTCACTCTCTCTTAAAAGCTGAGTTTCTGATGCTGAAAGTAAAATCGTTTTTTCAGTAAAACCATTTTCTTCAATTACATAACCTGAATTTTGCAAAACACCTCTCATATCATGAAGCATTTCATCTGCATTTTGATATCGATCGGCTTGATTTTTAGCTGTTGCTTTCAAAATAAGGTTTTCTAAATTTTGTGGCACATTAGGATTAATACTAGAAGGTCTTGGAAAAGCCTCATTAATATGCTTTAAAGCAATAGAAATATGAGAGTCTGCCTCAAAAGGTAGTCTTTTAGTAGCAAGTTCAAATAAAACAATTCCACAAGAATATAAATCACTACTCTCATTCACGTATTTCCCTTTAGCTTGTTCCGGTGAAAAGTAATGTACTGAACCAATCGCATTTCCTGTTGCTACAATAGTTGAAGAGTCTACTGCTTTAGCTATTCCAAAGTCTGTAACTTTTAAAACGCCATCGTTAGTCATTAAAATATTTTGTGGCTTAATATCACGATGAATAATCTTCTTCTGGTGTGCATGTTTTAAAGCAGATACCATTTGTATTCCTAACTCTAAAACAGTTTTCACATCAAAAGGTCCTTGTTCTGCTATCACTTGTTTTAAAGTTTTACCTTCTACATATTCCATAACAATATAGTGTAGATCATGATTACTACCAACATCATAAATCCCCACAATATTAGGATGAGAAAGTCTGGCTGCAGATAAAGCTTCTTTTCTAAACTTTGTTACGAATTCTTCATCTTGCACATATTCTTCTCTTAATTCTTTAATAGATACAAAACGTTGCAATCGATTGTCTTTTGCTTTGTAGACAATGGACATACCTCCTGCGCCTATCTTCTCTATAATTTCATAACGTTCTCCCAATAGGGTTCCTGGTGTTAACATGCTTGATTCACCTCTTGTTTCTTTGCAATTACCACTGCAATATTATCTACTCCACCTTTTGCATTAGCTGCCTCAATTAGTTTATCAATTGCCTCTTCAGTATGTCCATCATAGGCCTTGATGATCTCATGAATTTCTTCATTAGTTAACATGGAAGTGAGTCCATCTGAACACAGTAAAAGATATTTCACCTTACTTAAATCATAAATGAGCGTATCCACTTTAACCTTTGCATATGTACCAACTGCACGTGTAATAATATGTCTTTGTGGATGTACCTTAATTTCATTTTCAGAAATATAACCTTGATCTAACATTTCTTGAACCAGCGAATGATCTGTTGTTGCTTGAAAAATACTGCGATCATTTATTAAATAAAGTCTTGTATCTCCTACATGAGCCAAATAAACAATATCTTCAATAACTGTAGCAACCGTCAAAGTCGTTCCCATACCCACATAAGCCTCTTCGGTTTTAGCTTTTTCATAAATGGTATGATTGGCATGTCTAATACCTAATTTTAATAAAATCGTTACATCTTCTCTTGTTCTAATATCAATATGCTCATGACTTTCAATATACTCACAAAAAGCAGTAATTGCAAGCTCACTTGCTACGCCACCTGCTTTATGTCCACCCATACCATCTGCTACAATTAATAGATTAGGTAAAATACCTACGGGTGAATTCGAAACAAAGATGCTATCTTCATTTCGTGTTCTTTTCTTTCCAATATCAACTTTGCCAATAGCATACATGCTATTCACCTCGCTTTTTAATATACCTACGACGCAGTTGCCCACATGCTGCATCAATGTCTGCTCCTAATGTTCTACGACGAGTTGCCACAACGCCATACTCCTCTAAAGTGTTAATAAACTTTTCAATACTTAGAGCGCCACTACTTTTATAATTTCTTTCCTCTATTTTATTAACTGGAATCAGATTAACATGACAAATCATCCCTTTTAATAGCTGCCCTAAACGTCTTGCATCCTCTTCTTGATCATTTTCACCTTCAATCAATGCATACTCAAAAGTAACGCGTCTACCAGTTTGCTTAATAAAGTATCTACAAACCTCCATTAGCTCTCTAATACTGTACTGGTAAGCAATAGGCATGACCGCTTTACGTTTCTCATCTGTTGTTGCATGTAAAGAAAGCGCTAGGTTAATTTGTAATTTCTCATCTGCTAAACGCTTCATTTCTGGCACCAGTCCACAAGTTGAAACGGTAATATGTCTACTTCCAATATTTTGTCCTAATGGTGCATTAATAAGACTAATAAATTTTAAGGTCACATCTAATTCTTCCAGTGGCTCTCCACTTCCCATAATAACAATATTAGATACGCGCTCATTCGTATCCTGCTGAATCGCATAGATTTGGCCTACCATCTCAGCTGGCATTAAATTTCTTACACGTCCTTCTAAAGTGGAGGCACAGAACTTACATCCCATTCTACACCCAACTTGTGACGAAATACAAACTGAATTACCATGCTTGTAACGCATGAAAACACTTTCTATTATATGTGAATCCCATAACTCAAACAAGTATTTTATGGTGCCATCTACTTCTGACACTAACTTTTCTACGATTCGAAGAGGTTTAATAGGATATTCTCTTTCTAATGTTTCTCTTAGACGATTAGATAAATTTGTCATTTCCTTATAATCCCATACCATCTTCTTATGAAACCATTCAAAAAGCTGCTTTGCTCTAAATTTGCTTTCCCCTAAGCTTAAAACAAGTGCTTCAAGCTCTTCTATATTTAAATTGAGTATTTCATTCATTTCTTAGAAACTCCTTCTTTTCAAACTAGCAATAAAAAATCCATCTGTCCCTGCCATATTGGGCAAAATCTGAATCATACCTTGCTCCTTAACCGAACTTTGAATGAGCTTAGGTATAGTATCTACAATATTTTCTAATTCTAAACCATATTCACTTATTGCTTCTTTTATTATCAACTCATTTTCTTCATAAGAAATCGTACAGGTACTATAGACCAGCTTGCCATTTGGCTTAAGGTACTGTACTGCATTCTTAAATAAGGCTTTTTGGATTTCTACAATTTCCTTTAAGTCATCTTTAGTCTTATGCAAGCGAATATCTGGCTTTCGTTTCATAATCCCAAGTCCTGAACAAGGGGCATCTAATAACACCTTATCAAACTTTCCAATCCAGTTTTCATTTAAAACCATTCCATCTTGAAGTGTTGGTTTGATAATAGAAATTCCCAAGCGTTTTGCATTTTTTTCAATGAGTTCAAGTTTATGAGGATGAATATCACAGGCAATAATTTCTCCCCTGTTTTCCATTTTAGCCGCCATGTGCATGCTTTTTCCTCCTGGTGCACTGCACATATCTAGCACATACTCTCCAGCCTTTGGGGCTACCACATGAGCAACAAGCATCGCACTTTCATCTTGGACAGTCCACGCACCTAATTTAAAGGAAGGTAGATTTTGTAGATTGTCTACTTTCTTCAAATAAAAAGCTTCCTCCAATAAATGACCGCTCTCTACATGTACACCTTCTTTCTCTAAAATCTCTAAAAGTTCTGCCTTACTGCCTTTTAGGTCATTCACACGACCACACACTTCGGCACGCTGATTAAGAGCTGAAGCAATTTGCTCGACAATATCTCTTGAGTACTGTTTAAGCCACATCTTTATCATCCACTCTGGTATAGCATATTGAATACTTAAAGCCTCACTTAGACTATCTTTTTCACTAGGATAAGCAAGCTTTTCTCTTTCACGGTCAATGGTCCTTAAAAGGCCATTCACAAATCCTGATAACCCTTGAAACTTCCTCTTTTTAGTAATTTTAACAGCTTCGTTGATTACCGCTGAAACAGGAATTTTATCTAAATGTAACATTTGATAGACACTCATACGGAGTAAATTACGAATAAGTGGTTTCATTTTTCTAATAGGGGTCTTAGAATACTGATTAAGCCAATAATCAATCTGAATTTGATATTTAATAGTTCCATAAAAAATCTCAGTTGCTAAGGCTTTGTCCCTCATCTCTAAATCAACTAATGCTTTTTTCAAGCTCAGTTGCGCATAACTTTGTTCACGTTCTACTTCTATTAGTAGATCAACAACTTGTTCCCTTACTGTTTTCATACAAGCAGTCCTTTCCTAAAAAGGGGTATTGCTCCTTAGCAACACCCCTTTTGCATTTCTAATCATTATTTCTATTACTAATCATAATGAGACGAATAAGTGATAATACGGATGCCATAGCAGCTGCTACATAAGTTAATGCTGCTGCATCCAATACTTTCTTGGCTCCAACAAGCTCATCCTGTGTCAACATTCCACTTGTTTCTAATGTTATGAGTGCACGCTTAGAAGCATTATACTCTACTGGTAACGTTACAATAGCAAATAATGTTGTAATAGCAAAAAGCACAATACCAAAGTTTACTAAAACAGATAGGCCACCAAAAAACAATCCCAAGAAAATAAGTGGCATAGATAAGCGGCTTGCAAAATGAGTTACTGGATAAATGGCATGTCTAAAACGTAAAAATGCATAATCTTTGTCATCTTGAATGGCATGCCCACACTCATGTGCCGCCACACCAAGTGCTGCAATAGAATTAACCCCATAAACACTTTGAGATAATGCAAGAGATTTATTGACTGGATCATAAAAGTCTGTCATTTTCCCACGCACAGGCTGAATAGGGATATTGATATGATTTAGGGCTAAAATACGCTTTGCCGCTTCTTCTCCTGTATACCCTGATAGGGTATGTTTTCTTGAGTAAGTCGCAAAAGTATTTTGTACCTTTAAGCTTGCATAAAGCGGAATAATCATCATTTCTAATGTAATCCACAATAACTTACTGTCTCCACCATAAACATATAATGGCATACTTTCCACTCCTTATTAAATACCTAAGACTGTTCCTACTTCAAGGGTATGTCCCTTAATGTACTCTGAAACAGGCATACGTTTTTTATTTGGCATTTGTAGCTCCTGAATCATTAAACATCCATCTAAAGTTTTCACTAGGATACCTTGCTTTGTTGCTTCTAAAAGGACGCCTGGCTCTGCATGACATTCCATATGATAAGGCTCAGCTTTCCATACCTTCATCACTTCACCTTTATAATAGGTATAGCCACCTGGCCATGGATTTAAACCTCTAATCTGAGCATCAATATGGCTTGTGTTTGTTTGCCAGTTAATTTCTCCTTGACTTTTTTGAATAGGTGGTGCATAGGTTGCTTCATCATGATTTTGTTTCTCACGTTCTTTTCCACCTGCCATAATAAGTGGCCAAGCCTCTTTTAAGGCCATGACACCTACCTTTTTCATTTTATCATGAAGTGTCTCATAAGTGTCTGTCTTTTCAATTGACATTTCTTTCTTCAGAAGCATATCTCCTGTATCCATTCC
The DNA here is from genome assembly GCA_029851645.1 of Cellulosilyticum sp. Lineage (GTDB taxonomy): Bacteria > Bacillota > Clostridia > Lachnospirales > Cellulosilyticaceae > Cellulosilyticum. The sequence continues at coordinate 8,024 of JARKVN010000010.1, forward strand.
TTTATCCATATACATAATGGTTACACCTGTCTTTGACTCTTCATTTAAAATCGACCATTGAATAGGTGCGGCACCTCTATAATGAGGTAAAAGTGAGCCATGGATATTGATACAACCATACTTTGGAATATTTAAAATACTTTCAGGAAGAATCTGTCCAAATGCTACTACTACAATAACATCTGGATTTAAAGATTGTATGTGCTTAAGGAAAGATTCATCCCCTTTAATACGTTCTGGCTGAAGTACAGGCAAATGATGTAAAAGCGCAACTTCTTTAACAGGTGGCATACTTGATTTTTTGCCTCTTCCTTTCTGCCTATCTGGTTGTGTTACTACTGCACTTATATGATGTCCTTCCTCAATAAGCATCTCTAAAGTTGGTACTGCAAAGTCTGGTGTCCCCATAAATACAACATTCATCTTTTTCACCTCTAACTGATTTGGCTTATTCTACTTCTACAATATCGCCTTCTACTAAATCTACATATAACTTTCCATCTAAGTGATCATATTCATGAAGAAGTGCACGTGCCATAAGCTCTGTCCCTTCTACTTCAAAGAAATTCCCGTGACGATCTTGTGCACGAACTTTAGCAAAGTTAGGCCTTCTTACATGACCATATTTATGTGGCACACTTAGGCAGCCTTCTTCTCCAAATTGTTCACCATCTACTTCAACAACGACTGGATTAATACATTCAATAATACCTTCTCCAACATCTACTACAAAAATTCTTTTAAGAATCCCTATTTGTGGGGCAGCCAATCCCACTCCATTTGCCTCATACATTGTATCCGCCATATCATCTAATAAAATACCTAAATTTTCATCAAACTTATTGACTTCTTTAGATACTTTACGTAACACTTCATCTTCTTCTGTTCTAATTTTTCTAATTGCCATAATAGCCTCCTTTAATTCCTTATTATATCATAGACAGTGGATCAATGTCCCACTGTACTTTTACACCACTTATTGTTTCATGTGTATAAAATTTATTTAAACAATACTTACCATATATGAGCAACTTATCCCTCATTTCTCCTAATATGAGTAGGCGCCATCTATACTCATCACCAATTTTGCTAATGACTGCACTGCTTGGTCCAATCACTCTAAAATGATTTTGCCCTTTTTCACTATAGTAACGAAAGTACTGACTTAATAAATGAATGATACGAATCACTTCTCTTTCATCATAACCTACTACTAATAAAGAAAAAATGTGAGTATAGGGTGGATAAGCCATGAACTTGCGATTCATTAGTTCTTGCTCATAAAAGAAACTTTGCTGATTATGTTTAACAACTTCCATCACTAAATGTTCTGGATTATAAGTTTGAATAATCACCCTACCCTTATTTTCTCCTCGCCCAGCCCGTCCCATAGCTTGTGTCAAAAGCTGATAAGTTCGCTCATTACTTCTAAAGTCTTGCATAAATAAGGATGCATCAGCTGATAGGATACCCACTAAAGTAACCTCTGGGAAATCATGCCCTTTAGCAATCATTTGGGTACCTATTAAAATCTGTATTTCTTTTCGCCTAAAAGCTTCTAAAATTTTACGATGCCCTTCTTTTCCTGTTGTGGTATCTGTATCCATTCTTCCTACACCATAAAACCCAAAATGTTCTTTAATAAAAGCCTCTATCTTTTCTGTCCCATTTCCGAAAAATCGAATGCGGGATGAGTGACATTCTGGACACTCTTCTGGAATAGGCTTTATTTTGCCACAATAGTGACATTGTAAAGACTGTGTTGATAAGTGATAAGTCATAGATACATCACAATGCTCACATTTTATCACATAACCGCAACTTCTACAATTAATAAATGTTGAATGGCCACGCCTGTTAATGAGAAGCATCACCTGTTTCCCCATCTTAACAGTCTCTTCAATAGCACCTAATAAACGATGACTAAGTACGCTATTATTCCCATTTGCTAACTCTAGACGCATATCTACCATTTCGACTTCTGGCAAAGTTGCCTGACCCACCCGTGCATTTAACCTTAGTAAATCATAACGTCCTTGCTTTACTTCATAATAAGTTTCTATACTTGGTGTTGCTGTGGCTAAAAGAACCTGACCATTATAGCGCTTCATCCGTTCACTAGCAATATCTATTGCATGGTATTTCGGATCAACTTCTGATTTATAACTTCCATCATGTGCTTCATCTATCACCACTAACTTTAAATTAGGAAGTGGCATAAACACAGCACTTCTAGGCCCAATCACTACAGATAACTCTCCTGTTTTCGCTCTCATATAAAGACGTTGTCTCTCTTTAGGAGTCATGCGGCTATGTGTTAAAGCTACTTGATTGCCAAACCGTTCTTCAAATCTGGAGAGCGTTTGAGCAGTTAGTGCAATTTCTGGTACCAATACAACTGCTGTCCCTCCCTTTTTGATAACTGACTTAATGGCATGCAAAAAGACTTCTGTTTTTCCACTCCCTGTTACCCCTTCTAAAAGCACCATACGATAAGCCTCTGCTTCTGATAAGGCTTCTAAATAATTTACAGCAGCTTGTTGTTCTTCATTCAGTACTTTAAAGGCTTCTTCATTAATAGGGTCTTTATGGAAGACGATTTCTTTTTCATAGATTTCAATGATTTCCTTTTGAAGTAGTGTTTTTAATGAAGATTTGCTTACCTCTTCTAACGCTTCAAAAGCTTTTACTGAAACATCCTTTTTTTCCCTCAAATAATCTACAATCCATTTTTGCTTTTGAAAACTTTGCTTGTGACAATTAGCTTGATAATAAATTTTTATCTTTAAAGCATCATCACATAGCTTAAGTCTTCTCTCAGTAGTATCCACTTGGGCAATGGGTTCCTCTTTAAGCCCTGGAGGTAAAACCACGTCAATGGCTGCAGCATAACTGGTTCCATAATAATCTACTATAAACTGTACCATTTCTAGCTGCTTTTCACTTAGAAGGGGCTTCTCATCAACAAGCTCTTTAATTGCTTTTAAACGATACTTTTGTGGTGGCACTTCTTGTAGTAAGCTTACTACATAGCCTATCTGCAAGCGGTTACCTTTTCCAAATGGCACTCTCACTCTTTGCCCTATTTGAAGTCCATCTTTAAGTGCCTCTGGAACCTTATAGGTGAAGGGACGATCTATATCACTTACTGTAGCAAATGCTAAAATAATTCCTGCGTAATTTATCATTTTTCCCCTTCCTTCTTCTTTCTTTTGCTTTAAGCGAAAGAAAGGGCTGTCGTGTAACAGCCCCTTTTATTTCTTCTTATTCGTAACTTTCTGTTTCCACTTCTTCTGTTTCTTCCACAGGTGGATGGAATTCTTTCATTTTCATTTTTCCTTCGTAGATTTCATCTACTGCAATAGAAATAGGCTTTTTATTTCTAAGTAACTCATTTAATTTAGCTGCTTCTTGGACCTTTTCTGGTGAAATGATTTTTTCTCCTGTTTTATCTGCTTCTTTAGCTGCTGCAGCTTCTTCATTAATTACATCAATAATGTTTCTTGCGCGTTTTGCAGCTGCAATAACGATGGAATAACGGCTTGTTAATTTTGACTCACCTTCAGCATTTAATTTTTGCATAATTTGAGTATAAGATGGCTGTAACATAAATAGATTCCTCCTAATTAAAAATTATTTTTTCTATTTTTTCTTGATAATAAGTACTTCTAAGCTTTTCTGCCTGTACAATGCATCTAATTTCTTCAAGTGCTTCTACTAATCTATCATTGACAACTACATAATCGTAATTTTTATAAAGCGCAAGTTCTTCTTTAGCACGTGCTAACCTTTGATCAATGACTGTTCTTTCTTCTGTACCACGTCCTACTAAACGATTTTCTAATTCAACTAGTGAAGGGGGTACAACAAAAATGAAAATAGCATCTGAATAAATTTCTTTAATCTGCATAGCACCTTCAACTTCTATTTCTAGTATAACATCTTTTCCATTTTTTACACTCTCTTCAATAAAAGCTTTAGGTGTACCATAGTAATTCCCACAAAACTGTGCATATTCTAGAAGCTCATCATTAGCAATCATCACTTCAAAATCTTCTTGTGTTTTAAAAAAATAGTGTACACCTTCTTCCTCACCTTGTCTAGGAGAACGTGTCGTTGCCGAAATGGATAATAAGAACTGTTCATCCTTTATCAGCTCTTTAACAATAGTCCCTTTACCAGAACCTGACGGCCCTGATAGGACAATCTTTAAGCCTGTACTCATCTTAAATAACTCCTTTATTTTTCACTGTGCTGCATTAATCTACTTGCCATAGTATCTGGCTGAAGTGCAGATAGAATCACTTGATGATTATCTGTAATAATAACCCCTCTTGTTTTACGTCCTTGTGTCGCATCAATTAGCTCTGATTTCTCCCTTGCTTCTACAATAAGACGCTTAATAGGTGCAGAATCTGCTGTTACAATGGCTACAATACGTTCCACTGCTACAATATTCCCATAGCCGATATTAATAAACTGACTCATCTTTAAATCACCTTACTCTATATTTTGCACTTGTTCTCTAATTTTTTCAATTTCTGTTTTAAGTTGTACAACTACTTTAGTTATTTCATAGTCATTTGCCTTAGAACCAATTGTATTGGCCTCTCGATTCATCTCTTGCATTAAAAAGTCAAGTTTACGTCCTGCAACACCACCTAGTTGTAAAATTTCTTCTAACTGCATGATATGACTTTTGAGTCTTGTGATTTCTTCATCGATAGCACATTTGTCTGCAAATAAAGTAAGCTCTGTTGCCATACGATTTTCATCAATAGGGATTTCCCCTAGTAATTGTTCTAGTCTTATTGCTAATCGTTCTTTATAGTGTTGTACCACTTGTGGACTACGGTCTTCAATATGACTTACCATTTCCTTTAAACTTTGACATTTGTTTAAAATATCCTTTGTAAGTGCTGTGCCTTCTTTCTCTCTCATTTGCAAAAAGGCCTCTAATGCCCCATTAAGTGCACCTTGAACTTGCTCTTCTATCACATCTTGATGAGCTACTTTCTTTTGAATCGTTACTAAATCCTCAACAGTCATTAGGGCTGAAAGCTTTAAATCATCTTCTAAATGAAACCTTTTACCAAGCTTTCTAAGCCCTTCTAAATACGCCTTACCTAAAGATTCATTAATAAGGACTTCTAGGTCTTCTTGAGCTACTGATTGTGTTGTAATCACCACCTCTACCTTACCCCTTGTTAGTTTTTCTTTAAGTGTTTTTCGAATGCTATCTTCTAACGGCATCAGTAAGCGTGGCAATCTAATATTTAAATCTAAGTATCGATGATTCACACTACTTATTTCAACAAGCACTTTTCGCTCACTAACTTCCAGCTCAAATCTACCATAGCCTGTCATACTGTATATCATGGATTTTCCTACTTTCCATCTTGTATTAGACATTTGTCTTTTATTATAACATACCTTCCTTTTATTTTCAAAAAAATTATGCTATACTTTGTCCTATACTAATAAGGAGGCACCGAATATGGCATTAGATGGTCTTGTACTTGCCAATGTTGTACATGAATTAAATCACAAACTTATTGGCGGACGGATTGACAAAATTTATCAAATTGAAAAAGAAGAAATTCTTATTACCATTCGTAATCAAGGAACTGCACATAAATTACTTTTAACAGCAAATAGCAATTATCCCCGCCTTCACCTTTCTACCTTAGCGAAGAATACCAGTACTGAACCTCCTATGTTTTGTATGCTTCTTCGTAAACACTTAGGTGGAGGTAAACTTCTTAACATTACACAACCCGATTTAGAGCGCATCGTTACCTTTGAAATTGAAGCCACTAATGAGTTAGGCGATAAAGAAGTCAAACTACTTACAATTGAAATTATGGGACGCCACTCTAACATTATCCTTATGAAACAAGATGGTACCATCATCGACAGTATTAAACATATTTCTTCAGATAAAAGTAGTGTTCGTGAGCTTTTACCTAATCGCATTTATGTTAGGCCACCTAGCCAAGATAAATTAAACCCTCTTAATTTATC
>JARKVN010000024.1 GCA_029851645.1 Cellulosilyticum sp.
CTAATCTATCTTTTATTTTTTGTCCTTCATTAAATAATAACTCTTTCATATAAACCTCCTTTTTATCTCATTAATTCCATCCCATTACCTGAGCAATTGTTATAAATGCTATTCCAAGTATAAATAATATTCCTTGTAGTGGTAGTATCCATTTTAACCACTTAGCATAAGGAATTCCTGCAACACCTAAGCAAGCTATGAGTACGCCTGATGTTGGGAACATTGCATTTGAAAATCCATCCCCTAATTGGAATATTAATACAGTTAGCTGACGAGAGATTCCTATTAAATCTCCAAGTGGTGCAAGTATTGGCATCGTTAAAGCAGCTTGTCCTGAACCTGAACTGATGAAGAAATTAATAAACATCTGTATAGGTAACATGAGGTAAGATGCAATGATTCCTGATATCCCTCCTAAAACTTGTGCTAAGTGAAATAAGATTGTATCGATTATATGAGCATTCTCAGCTAGTATAACAATTCCTCTTGCAAATCCTAGTATAACCGCAGCACCTATCATATCTTTTGCACCCATTATAAAAGCATCTGCCATTTCATCTGTGCTTAACTTTCCGATAATACCAGCTAAAAGTCCTGTTGCTAAAAACACTGCAGCGATTTGTGGAATCCAAAATCCTTTTGCTAATACCCCCCATACAATAATCCCTATACATACTGCAAGTGATAATAATATGAGTTTATGAGATAGTAAAAACTGATCATGTTGGTTTTCAAAATTCTTTATATCCTGTCTCTTTTTCTGATCAATTTCATAAACAGGACTTAACTTAGGATTTTTCTTGATTTTACTAGCATACATCATAATAAATATGATAACGACTACTGTAGAGATAAACCATATGATGGTTCGATACACTACTCCTGAGTACATGGGTATTTCTGCTATCGACTGAGCGACCCCTACATTAAATGGATTAAGCATAGCTGATGCAAATCCCGTATTACAAGCTAAGTATGTAATCGCTACTGCAACGATACTATCATACCCTAATACTAATGTTAAAGGTACCATCATCGCAATAAATGGAATGGCTTCTTCTGTCATCCCAAATACTGCTCCTCCTAAAGAAAACATAAAGAACAATATGGGTATAATTAAAATTTCTACACCTTTAAAGACATTAACAATACGCATAATTCCAAAATCTATTGCCTTTGTTTTTGTAATAATATTAAAGGCACCACCTACTATAAATAAAAAGGCGATGGTCTCAGCCCCTGCTATAATTCCCTGAATAGGTGCTTGTAAAACTTCAGCTAGTCCTTGCGGTTTACTCTCTACATATTGAAACGAACCATCTACAACAACTGTTTTACCCGCTTCGTTCACTGCCTTTTCATAAGCACCACCTGGTACAAAGTATGTGGCAATTGCAACAAGTATTATGATTACACTTACAATGACTAGTGTATGAGGTACTTTAAATCCTTCACCAGTTTTTTTCTTCGCAGAGCCTTTTGTGGATGTTGCTAAATTCATTATTTTCACTCCCTTTTGTATTTTTTCCATAAAAAAAGTCTCGAGTGAAGCTCCTCACTCAAGACTTTTTTGTATTAAAACCTTTATAAATTAAACGCCATAAATCATTAAATTTATAAACCCTAAAATACATCTCTTGTGATAGCTCATCATAAATTCATTTATGACAGTGTTATGCATATTCTACATAACCCCAACTATATAGTCTTAAAGCTTTCAACTATATGTTTCGGCGGTTTTTCCTTTGAGTTTGTTTCATCGTTCGCTTAAACTCTACAAACTTACTTTTAAATCCCGCGACCTCTATCTTTTTTTATTCTATTTTGTCGAAATCTATTATATATTAAAGTTTTAGATCTGTAAATACATCTTTTTAACTTAATTATAAAATAATATTTTTATGTTGTTTTAATTTTTATAGTTATTTTGTCATTTTGGATATTTACCTCTTGAAACTCAATGGTTTTATATTTAATGCCTTTTTCTAGACCTAACCTCTTGAATTTTTCAATAACCTCAGTACTATTTAAGTCTTTCCTTATCTGATCTTTTATTTTTTCCATTCGATCACACTCCGTAATCCTAATTAAAAAGGGAATCTCTAAAAAACTTTCATAGTATCCAGCTTAACAATAGCCAGTACCTTATCATGATATATAACTATATTTTCTCTTCACAAGGTACTGACTATCTATTATGTTCTCTATATTACTCCATCTTCTACTAATTGGTCTACTACTTTGATTAATCCTTTCATTGAAGGCTTACTAATTTGTAAATCGGCTCCAACTGTTTCTCCTTTATGACGTAACTCAGCTGTAATTAACGAAGAGAAGATAATGACTTTCAAAGATTTTAATACTTCATCTTCTTTTATGTATTTGGTTAATGTATATCCATCTAACATAGGCATTTCTATATCTGTAATCAGTAGACTAGCTTTTTCTTTAAAACGTTCTCCCCATTTAGCTTTTAATTCAAATATGTAATCTTTAGCCTCTTGCCCATTATGGAATAGTGTTACATTTCTATATCCTGCTTCTACTAAAGAACATTTAACCATTTCACCTATAGCTTTCGAGTCTTCTGCAACAATAATAGGTTGAGTTTTTTCTACTATTTCTCCTAAAGTTTCTGATCGTACTTCATAACCTTGTCCTATATGACTTGCTATTGTAATACTTTCAAAGTCTAGCATGATAATAATTTTTTCATTATCTAAGATACTGCCTATACTTAGTGTATCCTCTTGAACTTGATTGGTTTGCTTAATATCTTCCCACATGATTCTCTTAATTCCTTCAACTCTATCTACAAGGAATACAATAATCGTTTCATTAAATTCACATAATAATCCTAGAGATTTTGTATAATCTGCAGTACTCTTTTTATGTAATACCTGTCTTAAATCAATAACAGTATTCATTTCTCCCCTAATATTAGTTAAACCTGCAACAGCTCCTGTCATTTGAGGTAATGGGGTTATATTATCTATCTGTACAATCCCTTTTACTTTTAGTACATTAATTGCATAATATTTGCTATCTACCATGAACTCAATAATCTCAAGTTCCCCTGTTCCTGCTTTTAATAAAATTTCACTCATTTAACTCCTCCTCGTGTCATACTAAACTCTAGAAATTCTAACCTTTATTTTTTAAGGTCTTTCATTCCTTTATTTTAAAAATTACCCTCTTTTTCGCTGAATCTAGTTAGTTAAAGCTCACTATCTGAAATAAACTTTGTCGAATATAAATTATTTTTCAACTTGAAGAGTCTATAACGTCTTTTTAGTTATCGACATAGTTAGACTTTAACTTTAGGTTTTTTTTATTTTTTTTAAAGTTAATGACTCATTTCAACATTTAGCTTATTCCGCTTGTCCTAACCTTATTAAAGTGGTAGGATTTACCTCTCTCAAATAAGCTTTATTTACCTCTTGTTTTGCCATTATAAGGTTTGTACTAGAATCCTTTGTTTGTCTAAGTTTACAACTATATATAATGGGGAAATACTTTCTAATAAAGTCACCTTCTCCATGTGCTGTAAGGGCAATAATTTGGAAACCAAGTTGTCCAGCAATAAAAAATACTGGTTCTAAAACATGCGTGCTTGATGCTTTTCCAAAGGGATTATCTAAAATAACCACTCTACTTACTTTATTGGTATTATAAATATTTTGTTTCTTCTCTGCAATATAATTAAGAATGCCTAAAAAGAGCGCCATATTTTTACTCCACTTTTCTCCACCAGACCATTGATTGGATTCTTCCCAGGAAAACAGCTTTGTACTGATATTACCTATACTAATTGCTTTTCTGCATCTGACTTTAACTTTATCAATTCCAATTAGTACATTCATAAGCTGTGTCACTTTAAACTTATTAGCTATAAATTTCTTAACTTCTTCTTGAGCCTCTTTATCTAGTATTTCAGTCTCATACTTTTTCTCAATGAGTTGCTCAATCTCATTGATATAATTTCTAAGCTTGATTTTACTTTCTTCCTCTCTCCATTCAGGAACAATAATATCATAGAAATACTTAACCCCTTCTTCCGTTTTTAGCTTAGTCTTTTTATAGATTTGACTTAGTTCTGTGGCAATAGATGACAGGTGGGTATATAAATGAATGACAAATTGATTCATTTCTTTATCATGTTCTATCATGGCATCTTCTTGGTAGCGAATGCTTATTTCAATACGGCTTGTTAAACTGCTCTGCCACTCTAGCGTCTTAGTATAAGTTTTTTCTCCTGTTACTCCTTGGTAGGCTAAACTACGTAACTTCACATCTTTGATTTCAGTGTTACAAAAGGTTATGAAACGCTCTTTTTCTCTAGATAACTTCTTATCTTGACCCATATAAGCCTCTAAACTTTCTTCTAGTTGACTTAGTATGGTTTCTGTCGCTTTTTGGATAGCATATTCCACTTCAAGCCTTTGACTTTCTTCCATTTCCATTTCTTTTATTTCAGGTGCCAAAAATTTGTATTTTTCATTTTTGCTCTTTAATAATTCGTCTTGGTCTTGCCAAAGCTTTCTTTCTTCTAACAGTTTATTCTTATAGCTAAGGAGTTGTTGGTATTTTAAATAGGTTTCTTTCTCTTTTCTTCCTATTTCATCTCGTGCGATTTGAGTATCAGCTATAAATTCAGTAACCGCTTCATAATCCTTTTCATACCTTTTCTTTTCTCCTTTATAGGTGCCTATTGCTTGATCATATAGACTCTTTAATTTTCCTACTTTTTTATCTGTGCTTTCCTTTTGATACTTAAGTTGTGGCAGTCTATCTGCTAGGTCATTAAACCGCTTCTCTTCTTCTAGTCCATATTCTAAAGTCACCTCATCATAGTAATGAGCCGTTTTTCGTTCCCGTTCCATCTCTTTTTCTAGAGCTTCTTTTCGTCTTGTCCTTTCCTTTATCCCTTCTTCTATAGCTTGACGACTGACTTGTTCTTTTTCTAAACTTTTCTTAAGCACTATCCTTACTTCTTTTAAACTCGTTAATGTTTCATGAGTCTCCTTTATAGGTAAGATCTGTACTTCTTTATAAGTTTCATCAGCTTCAAGCATGCTTTTCTTATCTTTTAACCTCATCATCTCATCTTTACAATCTTGTACAAGTGATTTAACCTGAGCTAAGGATCTTAAAAGCTGCTCATAAGTTTTCTTCTCTTTGGCTAAGTCCTTCT
>JARKVN010000032.1 GCA_029851645.1 Cellulosilyticum sp.
AGACTATAGAAAATGCCCAAGACTTAATAGGAATAATTTTTAAAATTTATCTTTTCTTGAGACTGTCTTTTCTCATCAAAAAACCTTCTTGTCTTGAAGCCTTCTTGTCTTGAAACCTTCTTGATGAGATAATATACTTTAACTAACTCAAATTAACTTTAAGACCATTTTTATAATAGGAGGTTAAAATGAAACGACAAGAATATATTTCATGGGATGACTATTTTATGGGGATTGCACTTCTTGCAGCTAAAAGAAGTAAAGACCCTAATACACAAGTTGGTGCTTGTATTGTTAGCGGAGATGCTCTAGACCACTTCAGCCATAATACAATTCTTAGTGTTGGTTATAATGGTATGCCTATGGGCTGTTCAGATGATGATTTCTCTTGGGCACGCGAAGGTGACTTCTTAGATACAAAATATCCTTTTGTTGTACATGCAGAATTAAATGCCATTTTAAATGCTCGTGGTAAATCTCTAGTAGGTTCTAAAATCTATGTAGCCCTTTTCCCTTGCAACGAATGTTGTAAAGCCATTATCCAATCTGGTATTCGTGAAGTTGTCTACCTTTCTGATAAATACGCAAATTCAGATGCTGTTAAAGCTTCCAAAAAAATGTTTACTGCTGCCGGAATCAAGCTCACTCAGCTCAAACCTAATACAAAGAAAATAGAGCTTTCTTTCGAAGTGGAACTTATATAAACGGAAGTGGCTCTTTATAGACGATTATATAAATCTTCATAAATTTTAGCAGAACGGTGCCATGAGTAATCCGTTTTCATCCCTCTCATGGCAATATTGTTCCACTTACTTCTATTTTCAAAGTAAATCTTCTTAGAATAATTAATAATAGCAAGCATTTCATCTGCATTATAATTACAAAAACTAAAACCTGTTCCTGTTTCCTCATACTCATTATAAGGCTCTACTGTATCCTTTAAACCACCTGTTTCTCTAACAATAGGCACTGTGCCATATCTAAGTGCTATAAGCTGTGTTAATCCACATGGCTCAAATCGAGATGGCATTAAAAGTGCATCTGAAGCTGCATAAAGCTTGTGAGCTAGTTCATCTGAGTAGAAAATATTAGCGGATACTCTATCTGGCATAATCCATTGATAATGCTTAAACATATTTTCATACTGACTATCTCCAGTCCCTACTACAACTAATTGTGTATTTAAGTCACAAATACCATTCATCACCCAATCTATTAAATCCAGTCCTTTTTGATCTGTCAGCCTTGAAATGATTCCAATCATAAACTTATTATCATCTACAGGCAGTCCGAGTTGTTTCTGAAGTGCTTTCTTATTTTTAACCTTTTCCTCTCTAAAATTCCATACAGAATACTTGTTAAAAATCTTCTTATCTGAAACTGGACTATACTCTTCATAATCAATCCCATTTACAATCCCCCATAAAGACTGATTTCTAGCACGAAGTAAGCCATCTAACCCCTCACCATAATACGCCATCTGAATCTCCTTAGCATAGGTATGACTTACCGTCGTAATATAGTCTGAATAAACAAGTCCTCCCTTAAGCATATTGGCATCATTTTTATACTCTAATTTATCAGTAGTAAATAAGTCATGTGGAAGACCTGTAATACCTTGAATCGTCTTTATATCCCAAATACCTTGGAATTTAAGGTTATGAATCGTCATGACTGTTTTAATGTTCCAGTAGAATGGATTTTCTTGAAATACCGTTTTAAGAAATACAGGTACCAACCCTGATTGCCAGTCATGACAATGAATAATATCAGGCCTAAAATCAATGATTGGTAATATCGCTAATGTTGCTTTACAGAAAAAACAATACTTCTCAATATCAAAACGCATTGTTCCATAAGGTGCCCATCCACTAAAGTAGTATTCATTATCAATAAAATAATAAGTAATCCCATCATGCTCCATAGTCATAATGCCTACATGATGAGGCTCATGAAACCATCCCATATCCATATAAAAATGACTTATGTACTGAAATTCACTTCTATATTCCTCTGGAATACAAGTATAACTAGGTAGTATAACACGTACGTCAAACCTACTTTTATCAAACATCTTAGGTAGTGCTCCTACAACATCTGCAAGACCACCTGTCTTTACAAAAGGTACACACTCCGAGGCTACAAAAAGAATCTTTTTCATCGCTTCCTCCTTAAGATTATCCATAATCCAACAATTTTTATCGAATATTAAATATATTCTAAACTATTTTTCTAAGTTTTACAACCTCTCAGCCTGAAACAAATAAAAATCCTTATATCCTCCAGCATGAATAATAATCACTACCATATAATAAAAGCACAAGGGATTCCCTTGTGCTTTTATTATATGGTTCCTATATCAAATAGTATTGCTATTAGTCTATCTATTCTGTTTTGAAACTCTTCACTAATTCTACTACTTTAACGCTATCTCTTTGAGTTTCTTCAGCTAATTTTGTAATTTCTATGACTCTATCTGATATGTCTGTTATTGCTTTAGTAATCTCTCCCGCTCCTATTGTATTTTCTACAGCTGTTTCTGCAATTTCTCCTGCTCCTACCTTAACCCCATGTGCATGCTCTCTTATAATATTAGTCTTTTCTGCTATTCCTTCTATAACCTTTTTAACAGTAGCTGCATCTTCTTGATATTCGTTAGTAATAACACTAATATTTTTAACAATGTATTCTATCTGATTGCTAATAAATTCTAAAGCTTCATTAGAGGTATTCTTTAAGTCATTCATTGCCTCAAAAACTTGACTAATGATATTTTCTATTTGTGCTACATTTTCACCTGATTGACTTGCTAATACTCTTACTTCTTCTGCAACTACCGCAAATCCTTTACCTTGTTCCCCTGCTCTTGCAGCTTCTATTGCTGCATTAAGCGCTAAAAGATTTGTTTGATCTGTAATATTTTTAATACTTGTTGTTAAAACATTAATTTGATTAATAATTTCTGATTTAGTAATCGCCTTACTTAACCCATTCCCTATTTTTTGTGACTCATGAGTTAAACGCTCTATTCGCACATCATTCTCATCTTTTATTTCTTTAACTTTTGATTCTATTCCTCCTACTACCTTTTGTCCTGCCAGCATAAGTTCTTGAATTTCATCTATTCTTCCACTTACTTCTTGAGCAGAATTTGCTACTTCCTCTGTAATTGTACTCGTTTCTTCTAATCCTAGATGTAGCCTTTCTATAATGATTCTATTAGACTCTATACTCTCATTCATTTCTCCTATAGATGCACTTACATCATTCATATTCTCTTGAACTTTTTCACTACTTGAAGAAATATCTAAAATCATCTTTCTAAATACTTCTCTTACATTTAACAATGCTTTACTTAAAACACCTGTTTCATCCTTATTTTTTATGATTTTTTGTAGCTTTTCCTCTGTATCTCTTCTAATATCTAATTGCTCTGTTATATCCATTACATCTGTTACTTGTCTAATAGGTTTACTGATTCTTGCTATTAATATTAGGGTGATCATTAACATACTACCTAATATTATAGCAACTATATTAATCATTCTATCCTTAAACATATCTAGATATCCTGACATAAGCTCGTCATAATTTAAACCTACAAATAAAACCCACTTAGTTCCTTTAATCGAAGTATACTTAGCTTGTTTTTCTATATTATCAACTGTATAATCTTTTGAATACACGCCATCTAATACAACATTATTTTGAGTCAATTCTCTTACAAGACTTGTCATTTGACCTTCAGTCCCAATCTTTTCGTCATTTTCATGAGCTAGAATTACCCCTGTAGAATCATATATAAAAGGATAAGTGTTTTTAGACATATATAAGTCAACTTCTAACAGTCTCTCTAAAATTCCATTTGTATAAATTCCTGTTCCTACAAATCCTAAAAATTCTCCTTTTTGATCGAATGTAGGATATGTAAAGTATACACTTTGTTCACCTGTCGTATTAGATATAATTAGCTCACTTGCTGTAGACTGTTTTGTGCTCAAAGCTTCTACAACATACTGTCTATGTGTTACACTCGTACCTTCTGCCTGATCATTCGTAGCCAATATAACTTTTCCTTGTTTATCAACGATAAAATACTCTTCTTTATTAGGCTCTACAGCTACTCTTTCCCTTAATTCTTCCCTGAGCTCACTCTTTTGTTCTTCTATATCCACTCCCTCATAGTATGCTTCCACAAGCTCTATCACATCATTCTGTCTAGATATAACTTCTAGTGCATTAAACTGTTCCCCTACAATTTGTTCTAACATTTGCTGATATAAACCTGTTGCATCTTCAATAGATTGTCCTATTATGTTTTTAAAAGAATGAACAGCTATATCATTCACTCGCGTCATTAAAAGAATTAAACCTATTAATAGTACACTACCTATACATACTAAGATTTTATACTTGATGCTCATCAAACTATTTATTCCTCTATCTTTTTTGCCTTCCATATTGATGCCTCCTTTTCGTACCTATTCTAAAAGATGTTAAGTCGGATTAAGACTAAATGACCTATTAACCTCAACTACACATTAAGTTTAACTTCTTAGTGTAATTTAAGAATTAATACTAATTTTCTCTATGATTAATCCTCCAACTACTAATTATACCAAAAATATCCATTACATAAAAGTACATTATCCGATAATTTTTACCATCTGTCTACTTATCTTTTATATCCTCTTGAATTTCAATCCTTTACAATTTTTACATAATTTATACAAAGGTAATAACACAACTCATTCTTTATTATCTATCTATTTTATGCATTTCAGTTTATACTATATATTATTATCACAATAGGAGGTCTCTAAAATGCAACAAAGTTTAATAAATCGCTTTCTTAAATATGTTCAAATCAATACAATGTCTGATGACAAAAGCCAAACATACCCTAGTTCTTCAGTTCAAATTGATTTTGCTAAAATACTTGTAGAAGAATGTAAAACTTTAGGCCTTACTGATGTCACTCTAGATGAATATGGCTATGTTATGGCCACCTTACCAAGTAACCTAGAAACTCATACGCCTACCATTGGCTTTATTGCTCATATGGATACAGTACCTGATTATCCTGGTAATCATGTCAAACCGCAACTTGTAGAAAGCTATGATGGTACTGCTATCGTACTTAATCCAGAAAAAAATATCTCATTAAATCCTATACAATTTCCTATTCTTAAAACTTTCATAGGTGAAACGCTCATTACAACAGATGGTACAACCGTGCTTGGTGCTGATGATAAAGCTGGTATTTCTGAAATTTTAACAGCAATGGAATACCTTATAACTCATCCTGAGATTCCACACGGAACCATTCGTATTGGCTTTACCCCTGATGAAGAAATTGGTCAAGGTGTAAATTATTTTGATGTCAACAAATTTGGTGCTGATTTTGCTTATACTATTGACGGTGGTCGTTTGGGTGAACTTCAATGTGAAAACTTTAATGCAGCTTCTGTCACACTCAACTTTACGGGTGTTAGTGTCCATCCAGGTTCTGCAAAGGGAAAAATGAAAAATAGCTTAACCATTGCCTGTGAGTATCAATCTCTTCTTCCTGCTCGAGAAGTGCCTGAGCATACTGAAGGTCGTGAGGGCTTCTATCATCTTCATGATATGTCTGGTACTTTAGAAAGTACTACACTTCATTATATTATTAGAGACCATGATAAGGTAAAATTTGAAAACCGTAAACAAACCATGCAAGACCTTACTCAAAAACTTAATCAAAAATATGGTGAGGGCACAGTAACTATTGAAGTAAAAGATAGCTATTATAATATGAAAGAAGTTATTGACAAATACCCTAAGGTTATGACGCTTGCCAAACAAGCTTTTGCTAATATAGAGGTAGAGCCAATCTTATCACCTATTCGTGGTGGTACAGATGGTGCTAGACTTTCCTTTATGGGACTTCCTTGTCCCAACATTTTCACAGGTGGGTATAATGCTCATGGAAAATATGAGTTTGCTGTTGTAAGCCATATGCTAAAGGCTACAGAAGCAATTATCGAAATCGCCAAACTTGCTGCTAAGTAAAATAATTAAAAAGGCTAGATGGGTAGAAGCTCCTCCTCTTCCATCTAGCCTTTTTAACTTGATTACTACAATTTATTCATAAATATATAAATACCGATTGTATAAATCTTCACAGATCTCCTCTGTTAACTCCTCACAGTATACATAAAAAACTTCTTCTAGCTCATCCTTAATCGCTTCTATCTTAGTTTTACCAAATATAGGATACTCCTCTGCTACTTTAAAAGTCCAGTTCTTCCATACAATCTCATCCATCTTTTATTTCTTCTTTCTAATCTCCATTTTCTTTATTCTAACGTGTCATCTATTCCTTTTCAAGTCTTTAGAACCTATTCATAATCTTATCATAAACCCTAAAATTTTACTTAATTTTACATACAATTCAACAAAATATCCTTTTATTTTGATATGCTTTTGTTTATACTAATTATAGTTCTATCATATTTCACAGTATATACAAATGGGGGATTTATATGTACAAAGAAAATCAAGAAATACAAATTCTAAGAGGTATGGCTATTTTAGCTGTTGTAGGCATTCACACACTTAGTATTGGTATCACCAATACCAAATCTAATACACTAGGTCACTATATGTATCAGATCATACATACTTTATTACAATTTGCAGTACCAACTTTTATTTTTATTAGCTCTATGATGATTACCTATTCACTCCAAGAAAATAAATTATACCCTTCATCCTTCTACAAAAAGAAATTCTTTAAAATTGGTATTCCATATATTCTATGGACTTTAATCTATGTGCTCCCTCAAATAGCGAAAGGCTGGATTCCTGTAGACCGATTATGGAATACAAAAAGCTGGCTCTACTGGATACTTTATGGTAAGGGGTATGACCACTTATATTATCTATCTGTTACACTCCAACTTTATCTCATTGCACCACTATCAGTAGCTATTCTCCAGTTCCTAACACGTTTCTTTAAGCAAAAGACGATTTATATTCTTTTACCTATTGCCATCTTAGGACAAGTTTGTATCTACCTAATTAATCAACGCTATATCTCACATTATTTTAGTGCACAAGCTACTTTGGTCATATGGTATTTTGTTATCATCATCATCGGTATGTGGGCAGGTTTTAACTATGAGATTTTTGTTAATTGGCTCAAAAAAAATACACACTTCTTAATGATTTCATTAGGTATCATTAGCCTCATCTATATCAACTACAAACTCAAAATGGTTTATCAAGTTGTTATCAACACCACCTATTATCAATTCATTTGGTATGCCTATGTTTTTATAATGACATTAAATTTATTCCATTTAGCCCTAAAAATCACTTCTACAAAGATGGGACACCTTTTCCTAATACTTGGAAATTACTCTTTTGGTATTTATTTGATTCATCCTATGATGACTTATTGGCTTAGAAAAGGCTTAACTACAGACCATGCTCTTTTACTAGGCATATTATTAGGTATTAGCATGTCATGTATGATTACACTTTGCATAATAGCCTCTAAACTTTTATTAAAACATAAGTATACTAAAATTCTCCTAGGAGCTTATCATTAATTCTTCTTATTAAGCTCCTCGAAAAACTTACCTAGAATTTGGTTCTCGTTCTTAAAGTTTTCATAAAGCTCATGGTAATCCTCTGCCTTAGGTAACATGTCTAACTCAATACTTAATGCCGTCTTATAAATTCCTTGAAAGACTTGTTCCGCATCTTTAATGGCTTCTAAATACTCGGGCTCTGGCAAAATCGTATACAAAAACTCTAACTTTTCTAGTGTAGAGATAATACTATAATTAAATGTTAAAATCAGCTCAGGGCTCATCTTTTTTATTAGTTCTAAATAAGAAAAGACATGATTGTATAAATCCACTAAAAGTTCATCAGAAATATCTTTAAATTCTACTTGTAAGTAACTTTTCTTAGGTCTTCTAAAACGTTTTTTAATAGGCGGCTTTTCTACAACATAATAATTTCTAAAAGCGGTAAAGTGCTCCTCAAATCGTTTCTGTGACATATTAAATCCAAACTTAAATCCTCTAAAAAAATGGATTCTCGTGCCAAAGCCTTGCCATGCTTTAACGACCTCACCTTTACGGAATTCATCGCATTTTTTTATACATATTGCTCGAAACATTTGGTGCCTCCAATAAAATTTTCTCTTCCTTTATCATATCGCCTATGCAAAAAAAGCACAAGGATTCCCTTATGCTTTTTAAACCTATTTATTACCTTCTTCAATTTCAATATAATCAAAAAGTGCATATCCTTTACTATGGCTTACTGAAAAGTTCGTTGTAAATAATCCTATTTTAGTACCTACCCAACCGCCTGGATAAGTATAGAATGGTAATCCAATTTTCTCAAAGTTTATACCATCTAAACTGTAAGCAAGCTGACCAATCCCATCTTCTAAAACATTAGATTCATTGTACATAGAAGCGCGTAAATAAATCGTATCTACATCTACTTTACGTTTAATCTTAATGCGCTCCATACTTCCTTGTCCCTGCTCTCTTCCTTCCACGAATTGAATATATGTACCCTCTTCTTCTTTGATTAAAGAAACATAATGATACTCTTTACCAGTAAGTGCGAGGCCACATTGATCTTTTACTATATGAGCTTTTAAAGTAACCTTTACCGTGGCATCAAATACTGGCATCTGCAGCATCTGTGTTAGAAGATTAGGCATTTCATATAAAGTCTGAATCTCTTCAGAAACAAATTTCTTAGCATAAAGCTTAAGCTTTTGATTCTCTAAACTATAGAAACTGTCTTTATAGTTCGCTTGCCATTGCCATTGAAGTCCTAATGTCTTTGAAGTAAAATCATCACTTGTTTCTGGTACAGTAGTTGGATAAGTTGCCCCAACATTAGGCTTTCGATGAATTAAAACAGGTTCACCCAGTCCATTTTCATCTATATTTTGCCCCATTTCTGGCCAGTCATTGACCCAACGCATAGGCTGAAGATGTAAAATCCGACCATAAGGTTCTAAATCTTGGAAGTGGATAAACCAAGACTCACCACTTTCAAGTTCTACATATCCCCCTTGATGCGGCCCATTAACAGGGGTATTTCCTTGAGCCAGAACAATGCGTTCTTCATATGGACCATAAATATTTTTAGAACGGTATACCATTTGCCAACCATGTTCTACACCACCTGCTGGTGCAAAAATATAATAATAGCCATTTCTCTTATAAAGCTTAGGTCCTTCAATAGTTGGATTATCCATACGGCCATCTACTACTAAAGTCCCTTCATCTAAAAGTGTTTTTCCATCTGGTGACATCTCATTGATATGTAGTATACTTTTCACACCACATCTACTTTTGGCAAAAGCATGTACCAGATAAGCTTTTCCATCTTCATCCCAAAATGGACAGGTATCAATCCACCCATGAGCTTGTTTTACTAAGACAGGCGCTTCCCATTTACCAAATGGATCTTTTGTTTTTACCATGAGTACCCCTTCATCTGGTGCCCCAAAGTAGATATAAAATTCATTGTTATGATATCTTAATGCGGGTGCCCATACGCCTTTCCCATGTTGTGGCAGGTCATAACTGGGGTAAGGCATACGCTCCAAGGCATAATTTACTACTTTCCAGTTTACTAAGTCCTTAGAATGAAGAATAGGAAGCCCTGGAGAATAAGTAAAACTTGATGCTGTCATAAAGAAATCTTCTCCAACCCTAATCACATCTGGATCTGAATAATCTGCATAAACAATTGGATTTTGATACATTCCATCCCCTAAATCTGAAGTCCACATAATGTATGCTCCTTTTATATCCCAAATTTTTTATCTTTAATTCTAGTTTATACAAATCTTTTTAAAAATTCAACAAGAAGCTTTATTCTAATTATTAATTATATAAGTCCTATACTCATACGCCAAATGATAACCTAGTTTTTCTGCTAAAGAATTTAATCCTTTTACCTAATGTACTCTTCCTTCAAAAAAGTAGCATCCTTATAAGGAATTGTAAATTCCAAAATGCCAAGAGCATGTGGTCCTATAATATATTCATTCGCAATGACTACTAACCCCTCATTAGACAAATACCATGTATTCTCCTCTAGAATTCTAGGAAGTTCTTTTTCATACCCTTCAAAAAAATAACCTTCATACTCTTTCTCCTTGGTTAACTTAAGTATATAATCATTAATCTCTTTTCTTGCCTTGATTTCATCTTTAGTAACATCCTTTAAAGTAAGTTTTTCTCCAGTAGCTGTAAAAAATTGCTCTGTATATCTTAGGCTATTGGGATGTGCTCCTCCTGCAAACTCATATTCATCCCTTACCAAACTAATCACCTTGTCATCTACTCTACTAGCAGAGTAACTTAACCCAAGAAGAAAACTATTCCAGTACTGTAGTTCTTCATTAGGTCGTAAGCCATAATTTTCTTCTGCATAGTCTTGAAGCTCCTTAGCCTTTATCTGAAATGCCTTCTTCACCTCATCATAATAAGCTTTAATTTTACTGCTAGCCCCTTCATTCCCTACAATGGTAACAACAGGAATTTTACTTTCTATTATTAACAAAGGCACACCTTGTTCATTCTTTTTGGTTTCTGATTGCTCTTCAAATCGAATCATCACATTTTCCTCTTCACTTCTAGCGACTTGTGCTATGACTTCCTGAACAGGTCTATTGGATGAATTTACTCCAGCTAATATAAGAGATAATACTAATAATGATGCTGCCTTTTGAATCATTTCTAACACTTCCTCTTCTTATAATATCTTCTCTTATTTTAGTAAATCTCTCATATTTTATGCAGCTACTAGATATACTTAAGTAAAAAAGACAAGTAAGCTTTTAACCACTCACTTGTCTTTTCCTTTAAATAATACCTTTTACAAATTCTGAAAAAGCTTCAAAGCTACATTTTTCGCTAGCTGTTCCTTTATTCATCTTAGCATGAGCAAATTGATAGCTCACCATACCATAACTAAAAGCAGCACTTACAATACTTAAAGCTTCTTCGTTTAAGCTATAATTAATACGCTTCTCAACTACTTCACTACATAAACTAGCTAATGCGTTACTATCCTTTAGTTGTCCTGCCTTTACGAGTTGAAGTACTGTATAAAAGAAATTGAATCCACCTACAAGTTGAACCATTTTGCCTTGTCCCATATAAAAAACTTTACCTGTATGATGGAAGTATTTCATATCCCCTATACTCATTGCTTGATAGTCTCCATTGATATCTACTTGTTCTAAACCTAAACTTCTTACTTTAGCTTCACTATTCTCCCAACTACTACTACTTTTTGTACTGTTATTTTTAATCTCATTTTTAAATGATTCAATAGCACTCTCACAATCAGTACTTTTACTTATAACTGTTTCATTAAATTTTACAATGTATTCTTGCCCTTCAAATACTAACATGACTTTATTACTCATATGATTCTCCTCTATACCTAATTAGTAATTAGTATTATATCACAACCACTATTTAGATTGTAGAAGAACTTAGACTAAAAATTAGATTTAAGTATTCTAAACACCAACATCTCTTTTATAAATATTTTTAATTTATTT
>JARKVN010000054.1 GCA_029851645.1 Cellulosilyticum sp.
TTGCGATAGCTTCGAAGGTTCGAATCCTTCTCCCACCATATCTTATAACGCGGGATGGAGCAGCTAGGTAGCTCGTCGGGCTCATAACCCGAAGGTCATAGGTTCAAATCCTATTCCCGCTACCATATGCCCAGATAGCTCAGTCGGTAGAGCAGAGGACTGAAAATCCTCGTGTCGCTGGTTCGATTCCGGCTCTGGGCACCATGTGGGTCACTAGCTCAGTCGGTAGAGCACTTGACTTTTAATCAAGTTGTCCCGGGTTCGATTCCCGGGTGGCTCATTTTATAAAAGGTCTTATAGTTAAAATTTAACTATAAGACCTTTTTGCATATTAAAAAGGAATTTAGATGTGAGGAGTATGCTATGAATAATTTCTTAACAGAACAAGATATTGAAAAAATGAAAAAGGAGATTGAATATAGGAAAGTAGTAGTTAGAAAAAAGCGTAATGAAGAGGTAAAGGAAGCTAGAGCACATGGGGATTTAAGTGAAAATTATGAGTATAAAGCAGCTAAAAGAGAACGTGGACGCAATGAAGGTAGGATAAAGTATTTAGAGAAAATGATTAAAACAGCTCATATCATTAAAGATGAAACAAAAGATGATGAAGTAGGATTAGGAAAAATTGTAACAGTAAATTTTGTAGAGGATGAATTCTCTATGGATTATGAGATTGTAACTACAATGGCAACTGATGCAGCAAATAATAAAATTAGTATGGAATCACCTTTGGGTAAAGCAATTTATTATAAAAAGGTTGGAGATATTGTTTATGTAGAAGCTCCAGATGGTAAGTATGCAGTCAAGATAGAAAATATAAAGATAAAAGACTTATAAAAATGCAATCTTATTTACTAGGCATGTTAGTTGATGTATATCAATATGAATCTCCTTATTATGTAAAACTTATTAAGAATAAAAGTAAATTAATAAGAATATAATTTATAAATAAGTTACAAGGGGGATATTGCATGGGTCAAATGAGTTTTAATATACTTAAAAGGGCACAAGATCTTACCCAAAAAGGTGATAAGTTAGGTCGTTTCTTTCAAGAAAGAAATATTGATTTACAGGAAGTAAGAAAAAACCCAGATTACTATGAAGAGTTAATTAAACAATATAGTCAAACTTGCATTGATGAGGGATTATATGAAGAGAGTAAAGCTCATATGGAGAATGAGTTTAATAAATTATGTGAATTTCATCGTAGGAATGAAGCTAAGCTTGTAGAAAAATTTTATAACATTGCTAGAAATATGATAGAAGAAGAATATAAGGCAAATGAAGTAAAGTAGGTGAGCCAAGGATAATGGGCTTGCCTATTTTGTTGTTAATGAGAAGATAGGTTAAACACAAATTGTATTTCCTATATGATTCATGTAAACTAAAGAGGTATGTAGGTTTAGTAGAAATGAATAGCTGCATACGAAATATAAAGATAGGAAGAGTGATGAAGTGAATGCTCCTTTATATAATGAATTAATGGCATATAGCCAATCCAAATTAGCCTTTCATATGCCAGGACATAAATTTGGGACGATTGCAGATTTAAATAAATTAAATTTATCTTCATTAGATAATACAGAAGTCATTGGGATGGATAATCTATATGAGGCAAGTGGGATTATCAAACAAGCTATGAATCTTATGGCAGATTTTTATGGAGCTAAGGAAACTATATTTTTAACTAATGGTTCTACGGCAGGTATTTTGGCTAGTATTTTGTCAACTTGTAAGGAAGGGGACAAATTAATTATAGCACGTAATGCACATCATAGTGTATGGAGTGGCTTAGTATTGGCTGGAGTAATACCTATCTATATTAATCCTGTTTATTTAGATGAGGAAGATATATTAGGAGAAGTCACACCAAAAGTGATAGAAGAAGCACTTATTCAATATCCAGAGGCAAAAGGTGTATTGATTGTAAGTCCTACTTATGAGGGCATTGTTTCAGATATTGGAGCCATATCGGAAGTCGTGCATAAATATGATAAGCTATTGATTGTAGATGAAGCACATGGGGCCCATTTTGTATTAGGAAATAGCTTTCCAATTAGTAGTACAAGAAAAGGGGCCGATCTTGTTATTAATAGCATGCATAAAACACTACCTGCCTTAACGCAAAGTGGTTTACTTCATATTTGCTCAAATCGCGTAAAATATGAAAATGTAATTGAAGCATTACGTATGATTCAGACAAGTAGCCCATCTTATATTATGATGGGGTTGATGGACTATATTAGATGTTATATTTTAGAACATCATGCTTTAATCAAGAGGCAATATATTGATGAGCTTATCTTAATGAGAGAGCGTTTAAGAAGAAATCTTCAAACATTGAGGCTCATTGAAAAAGAACCTCTATTCTATGATAGAAGTAAACTTGTAATTTCTACATCTTATGCTAATATGAATGGCTATCAATTAGCCGATATATTAAATAAGCATTTTAATATTGTTGTTGAAGCAGCACTAGACAATTATATTATTTTAATGACTACCATGGCAGATCAGAAGTTAACTTTAAATAGATTGGAACATGCCTTACAAGTAATTGATTCCAATATAGGTATAGTAAGTAGAAAAGAACGTATCAATTTATTTATGAAACAATCTATTAGTCTAGGAACAAGCCCTAGAGAAATTTTTTATAGTAAAAAACAATGGTTAGAAATAAGCGAGTGCCAAGAAAGGCGAGCTACTAAGAATATTATGCTTTATCCACCAGGAATACCACTAATATGTATTGGTGAAGAAATACAAGAAAAGCATGTCAGGACGCTTGCTAGATTTAAGGATAAACTACAAGGTATTAAAGTAATAGATAATAAACTATTTGTTGAAGTAACAAAATAGATAAGAGGAAAGCTAAATGAGACTATAGCTTACTAAAACAACGGAGGAAGGCATGGGTAAGATATTTTGTTTAATGGGAAAAAGTAGTTCAGGTAAGGATACCCTATTTAAAAATTTAATAAAAGAGAATGAATTAGGGTTATTACCAGTGGTATCTTATACGACTAGACCAATGCGTACTAATGAAGCTGAAGGAAGAGAATATCACTTTATTACCAAAGAACAACTAGAAGGTTATAAAGCGACAGATAAAATGATTGAACATCGTGTTTATGAAACTGTACATGGGTCTTGGCACTATGCGACAATAGATGATGGTCAAATAGATTTAGAATCGCATAATTATTTGATGATTGTTACATTAGAGGCATATAATAACTTGGTAAAGTATTTTGGTGAAAAGAAAGTAGTTCCCCTTTATGTAGAGGTAGAAGATGGACTACGTTTAGAAAGAGCAATTCTAAGGGAGAAACAACAAGTAAATCCTAACTATGAAGAGATTTGTAGACGTTTCTTAGCTGATAGTAAGGATTTTAGTAAAGAACGACTAGAAGAGTCAAAAATCTTATATTGTTATAATAATATGAACTTAGAATTATGTAAGGATGAAATGAAAGTAGCTATTTTAAAAGCTATTGATGAAACAACTTAAAGAATGACTTAATTGATTAAAAAATAAACAGATGGACATGCTTTAAAGAGAGATACTTGCAATTCATTAGGCTTTAGCATAGAATGAAATAAAATCATAAAATGGGGTAAAGCGAAAGGAGTAAACATGGCGGATATACAAATTAGTGATATAAAAATGCCAACTCTAAGAGAACTTTCCACAGGAACGAATATTAAATCAGAGAAAAGTTTTCGTTTTACATTACTTAGCCAAATTGGTGAAAGCGAATTACAAGAAAAATTAACACAAATGGTTGAAGAGATTACAAATCAAGGACAAAAAATTGCAGAACATATGGACATTAGAGATATAAAAA
Organism: Cellulosilyticum sp.; assembly: GCA_029851645.1. Classification (GTDB taxonomy): domain Bacteria; phylum Bacillota; class Clostridia; order Lachnospirales; family Cellulosilyticaceae; genus Cellulosilyticum. The sequence continues at coordinate 3,849 of JARKVN010000054.1, forward strand.
TGTATCGTTCTATGATTTCTAATTTTTTTAATGAAGTAGTGGCTAATTCGCATCAATTTTCTAGAGAGAACTTTCTAGACCGCCGTGGAAGGCACAGAGTATATGGAATTATTAGACAGGTTAATGATAAATTAGATGAACTAGCTAGAGAACTCATCAAAACAGAAAAAAATCAAGTAGATATCCTAGAGCGTATAGGAGAAATTCAAGGATTAGTATTAGATGTTGCCACTTAATGTTCGTGAAGCTTTCACGAACATTTTTATAATATAGAGATAGAAGGAGTTAGGATGAGTGCATTTGATAAAATCATAGGAAATGAGGATGCAAAAACTTATTTTAAGAAGGCTGTAAAAGAAAAACAATTATCACACAGTTATATTTTTGAAGGAGCATATGGAATAGGGAAGAATACCTTTGCCTTGGAATTAGCTAAATTAATTTTATGTGAGGAAAAAGAAGGAGATAAACCATGTCATAATTGTAAGTCTTGTTCTATGATAGATGCTAGTACACATCCTGATGTTATTTTAATTGATAAGGATACTAAGGTCACAAAGGTTGAGACGATTAGAGAAAAGATTGTACGAGAAATGGATATTAAACCTTATCAGTCAGAGTATAAAATTATTATTGTAAAGTCAGCAGATAGCATTAATATACAAGGACAAAACGCTATGTTAAAAACAATTGAAGAGCCACATAGCTATGGAATTATTATTTTAGTTTGCGAGAATTTAGCAAGTTTATTACCTACTATTAAATCTAGGTGTATTGTTGTAAGATTTAATCCTATTAATAAGGAGCAAATGGCACAATACTTACAGTCTAGAGGAATTTATGGCGTGCAGCAAGAAGTTTATGAGAAATTATCTAATGGTAGTATTGGTGTGATGCGTGATATTTTAGAGGATGAGCATTATTTAGAAATAAGAAAACAAAGCATTCATTATTTAGAACGATTAAGTAGGGCTCAGATGATGGAGCTTTATGATATCGTTAAAGAAATTACTGATCAAAAGGAAGAGATTGAGAGCATCTTAAATTTTTGGTTATTGTGGTATCGAGATATTGCAGTCATTAAAGCAGCAAATAGTGATGACTTATACTATAAAGATTACCAACATCAGCTGTTGGACATGTCTTCAAAATTAACGTATAATAAAGTAAGTCAAAATATAGAATGTATTAAACATGCAATTTTAGATATTAAGCAGAATGTATATAGTACGTTTGTTATAGAGAATTTACTTTTAAAACTAAAGGAGAGGAAGAAATGATAACAATTATTGGCATCAGATTTAGACGTGCTGGTAAAGTTTATTACTTCGCACCAGAAGATGATGTAGTATATAGCCAAGGTCAGCATGTAATCGTTGAGACTGCAAGAGGAATAGAGTATGGAGAAGTCGTTGTTCCTAATAAAGAGGTAGAGGATTCAGAAGTCGTACAACCTCTTAAAAAAGTGATTCGTTTAGCAACACCAGAGGATGATGAAAAAAATAGACAAAATAAAATCAAAGAAAAAGAAGCGTTCTTTATTTGCAAAGAGAAGATTATAAAACATAAGCTAGATATGAAATTGATTGAAGTAGAATATACTTTTGATAATAACAAAGTGCTCTTTTACTTTACTTCGTATGAACGTATAGATTTTAGAGAATTAGTTAAAGAACTCGCTTCTATTTTTAAAACAAGAATTGAACTTCGCCAAATTGGCGTAAGAGATGAAACAAAAATGTGTGGTGGTATTGGAATCTGTGGCAGAAGTTTATGTTGTAGCAGTTTTCTAGGTGACTTTCAGCCAGTATCTATCAAAATGGCTAAAGAGCAAAATTTATCTTTAAATCCCATCAAGATTTCTGGTATTTGTGGAAGGCTTATGTGTTGTCTTAAATATGAACAAGACTGCTATGTAGAAATTAGAGGAAGACTTCCAGTTGTAGGAGATATTGTACTTACACCAGATGGAAAAGGTGAAGTTTTATCTGTTAATGTTTTACGTGAACAAGTTAGAGTAGCGGTTCAAAAGAAAGATAAAGATGAAAAAGAGGCAATCGTATATCACTCTACAGACCTTAAAGTTATTAAGAAGAAAAGATGTGGTGGTAGTTGTGGTTGTGGCAATCAAGGAGGAGAAGTTGATAAGGAATATGAAGGATTCGACTTTAGTACGCTTGAATGAGAGAGTAGATGATTTAGAGAGAAATGGCTATCAATTAATTCAAAATCCCGAAGTGTTTTGCTTCGGGATTGATGCTATTTTGCTTGCACATTTTGCCAAGGTAAGTTATGCAAAGCAAAAGATACTAGATATAGGCACAGGAACAGGAGTAATTCCAATTGTTATGCATGCTATTTATGGAAAAGGACATTTCACAGGAATTGACATTCAGGAAGAAATGATAGAAATGGCATCACGCTCAGTATGCTTAAATGAGATACAAGAAGACGTAATGATGAAAGTAATGGATATTAAAGAGTATAAAGCGTATTTTAGCTCAGGAAGTTTTGATATCATTACTTGTAATCCACCTTATATGAAAGGTCATGCAGGGCTTAAAAATGAGCATCCTTCTAAAACGATTGCAAGGCACGAAGTAGCATGTACTTTAGAAGATATTATAGAGGGAGCTGGCTATATGCTTAAATATGGTGGAAAGCTATGTATGATTCACAGACCTCATCGATTGGTGGACATTTTTATGGCAATGAGACAAAATAAGATTGAACCTAAAGTGATGCGAATGGTTTACCCTAAAGCTGGAAAGGCACCCACAATGGTTTTAGTAGAAGGGGTTAAGCATGGAAAACCAGAGCTTAGAGTACAACCGCCATTATTTGTTTATAATGAAGATGGAACTTATACAGATGATATTAATGAAATCTATGGAAAAAAGGGACGTCAGGAACAAGAGATGAGTCATCTAAAATAGATAAACATGGGTATAAATAAGAAGGGAAAAGGATTTATGGAGCAAGGCGTATTAACCTTATGTGCAACACCTATTGGAAATTTAGAGGATATAACTTACCGTGCAGTAAGATTGTTAGCAGAGGCAGATTTTATAGCAGCAGAAGACACAAGACATACTAAGAAGCTATTAAATCATTTTAATATTCATACTAAGCTTATTAGTTATCATGAACATAATAAAATAGAAAAAGGGAGAGAGTTAATTCGCTTACTTCAAGAAGGAAAGAATATTGTTTTAGTAACAGATGCTGGCACACCAGGGATATCTGATCCAGGTGAGGACTTAGTAAGACTAGCTCTAGAATCTGGTATTGTAGTGACCTCAGCACCTGGATGTGTAGCAGGAATTACAGCTCTTATTATTTCAGGACAAAGTACAAGACGCTTTATTTTTGAAGGATTTTTGCCTATGAATAAGAAAGAAAAAGCAGAAGTACTTGAGCGGTTAAAAAGTGAAACAAGGACAGTCATACTATATGAGGCGCCTCATCGATTAGTAAAGACATTAGAAAGCTTATATGAAGCAGTTGGAGATAGAGACATTACTGTAACTAAAGAACTTACTAAAAAATATGAAACAGTATTTAAAACGACTTTAAGTAAGGCTATTAGCTACTACAATGAAGAGGAACCAAGGGGCGAATATGTTTTAGTACTAGCAGGAAAAGACGAAGCAGAATTAAAAGAGGAAATGAAAGAAAGTTGGACTAATCTATCTATAGAAGAGCATATGAAGATTTATACAGACCAAGGGATAGATGAAAAATCAGCAATGAAACAAGTTGCCAAAGATAGAGGGGTAAGTAAGAGAGAAATTTACTCAGCACTTCATACTTAATGAATAAGAGAAGGAATGGGTAAACAAGAAAATCATTTGAAAGAAGGGGATTAAGATGGAATATCAAATTTTATATCAGGATGCATTTCCAATTGTTAAATGTCAGCTCAGAAGAGGAGAACGTATTAAAGCTGAATCGGATGCTATGATTGCAATGTCTTCTACTATTGATGTATCAGGAGGAGTAGAAGGAGGCATTATGAAAGGTTTAACGCGTATGTTTTCTGGAGAAAGCTTCTTCTTTCAATATTTATCAGCAAGTAGAGGGGATGGAGAAGTTTTATTTGGACATTCTACTCCAGGTGGCATTATAGATGTTGAGCTAGATGGAAGTTATGGACTTCTTGTACAAAAAAATGGGTTTTTAGCAGCAACTGAAGGTGTAGAAATAGGGACAAAGGTACAGAATTTAGCAAAAGGTTTCTTCTCAGGTGAAGGACTTTTTATAGTGGAAATATCGGGGAAGGGGACAGTTTTCTTAAGCTCTTATGGAGCCATTCATGCAGTGAATTTAGCGCCAGGTGAAGAATATATTGTAGATAATGGACATCTAGTTGCTTGGGCAGATTATATGCAGTATCACATTGAAAAGGCATCTAATGGTTGGGGAAGTAGTATTATGTCTGGAGAATGTTTGGTATGTAGATTTAGAGGGCCAGGGGTAGTTCTTATTCAAACACGCAACCCTAACGGATTTAGAAATTGGTTAGCAGGATTAGGTTTATGTACAGGTGGACATAACTAGAGTATTACAATTAGATTAAAAATGGAAAATATTTAGGGCTAGAGAAAGATTCTCTAGCCCTGATATGCTATAATGAGATGGGTTAAAAAATAGAGTTGAGAGGTGGAGAATGAAAAGAAAAGTATTTGGAACAATCCTTTTGTCATTAGCTTTAGCAAGTACAAATTGTATTTATGCAGAAGAGACCATCATTCCTTCAGAAACACAAATAGAGGAAGTACAAACAGAAAACGTAACAGACGTGCCAGATATAATAGAAATACCGGAAGTAAATACAGATGTAAATGGTTCAGAAATCTTAGATGAGGATGTCAATCCAGACCAAGAAATAGATGGAGCGCAAGATGAAAATATATTTATAGATAATCAAGGAGAAATAAGTGAGGGAATGGTGCTTCTTACTTTAAACTCTAAAATTGCTCTTGTAGATGGAAAGGAAGTAGAATTATTAACAGCACCTAAAGTTGTTAATGATACAACATTATTACCTTTACGCTTTGTTGGAGAGGAAGTTGCAGGCGCTGCGGTGAGTTGGGATCAAGAAACAAGAACAGCAACACTTTATAAAGATGGAATAGAGGTAGTTGTTGTCATTGGAAGTAAAATTGCTAAGGTGGATGGACTAGAATGTGAATTAACAACAGAACCAATCGTTGAAAATGGCACAACTTTGTTACCTCTTCGATTTATTAGTGAGGCATTTAATATAAAAGTAGAGTACAATAGTGAAACGAAAGAAATTAAAATAGATAAAGGTAGTCAAGAAGAAATTCCAATGATACCAAACCAAGCCCCTATTGCTTCTTTCTATTTCCCAGAAACTTATATAGCAGGGCAACAAGTATCTGTAGTTAATACAAGTACTGACCCTGATGGTGATCAGATTACAGAACAATTATGGAGTGTACTATCTGGGGATAAACAAGTTACCAATAAAGAACTCAGTAATATGTTTAAGACACCTAAAGCAGGTACTTACATCATTGGATTACAAGTTAAAGATGATAAAGGTTTATGGAGTGACTGGACTTATGAAACGATTACAATTGAAGTCAATCAGCCACCATTAGTAACAAATTTTGCATCTAGTAAATCAAGCTATGCACAAGGTGAGAAGTTAGAGTTTAGTTATGCTTATGAAAATGAACTTTGGGAAAATGTCAAAGAGGGTAAATGGACTTATAGAGAAGCTTCAGACGATCCTAGTAGAGCGACTCTTGGCAAGCCTGATGTATTGTTTCAAGAAGGTTCATATATTATTACACTCTACCTAGATGATGATTATGGAAATCGTAGTGCAGCTGCAGAAGTGATGGTGACCATAACAGATGAAGTATTAAGTACCGAATTAGAGTATCGTTTTACACAAGGTGCAATTGGAGATTGGATTGATAATTTCCGTGGCAATAATTATTTAAGCTATACGCCTGTTAATATTAAAAACACCACATATGATTATGGCACACTGATTATGAGTGATTCACCAGAGAATGTATTAGGACAAGGTATTCTTTATAGAGATAAATTAAATGGAAATGGTAGATTATTAATACATCATATTAATAATGTTACAGATACAACTGAAACACAAAGATTAGTTTTTGTAGTAGAAAATCCTACAACAGAGCCTATTGTAGTTACATTAAAGAATAAAGCAATTAAGGGACCTGCAACAGATGTTTTACGTGTTGGACAATTGTGTTTAGATGAATACTTAAGTGGGAAAATTCCAGATGAAGTTATTTTGCTTGAGCCAGGAGAAAGAAAATATATTTATGATAAAAACTGGGGATATAACACATGTATTTCAGCACATATCGATGTAGAAACGACAGGAGAGGCCTTATTTACAGTAGCTAATATGAATAAGAGTCATACATTAGATGATATAGATAGCTTATACTATTTTCCAGCAGATGGGGTACACTATAGTGGAACTTACGATGTGACTGCTATTAATTATGAAATTAATTTATCTGGTAATGAAGCAGAAAGATTAGTGCTTGGTGTAAAAGGTGCTAATGAATGGGTGGTTGGCTATGATGAGCGTACCAATACACCAGTTGAGAATGCCGGTAATTTTGGGGTATCTTATAAAATTACAGTAACAGCTGAAGAGGATATGGGAGTTATCTTAAATAATAGAGGAGGTACTTTCCAAGGTGTTATTAAATGGAATGATATGGTACATAATATGCCAGGAAAAGGTTCATTTAATGGGACAACAACTAAAGCTGTTGTGATGGGAGTTATTAAAAAAGGTGAGACAGTAACCATAGAGTACTTATTACCCAATGGTTCAGCAGCACCAACACTGATTGGATTTATTCCAAGAAGTCAATGGTAAAATAAAAAATGATGCTGTTATTTAGGTAGCAGCATCATTTTTTATTTGGAGAAGAAAATAATAAATTCAGTACCCTGCCCTAATTCACTAGTTACTGAAATCTGGGCATCATGTACAGTAATAATTTGTTTGGCAATAGCTAGGCCTAGCCCTGTACCACCTGTACTTTTACTTCTTGCTTCATCTACACGATAGAAACGTTCAAAAAGGTGAGGGATATGTTCTTTTGGAATACCCATACCATTATCTTTAATAGACAAAATAATATTACGTTGAGCGATAACACAGCTTAAGGTGATTTTACCACCTTCAGGAGTATATTTAAGTGCATTATCCATCAGGATACGGATGAGTTCTTTAATAAGACCAGAATCACCAAAGAGCATAATATGATCTGTAATTTTAGCTTCAATGTCATGTTCATCATCAATAAAACTTGTTTCTTTAATGACTTTATGACAAAGCTCTGATAGATTAAAGATTTCTTTGTCTACTTCTAGAGTTTTCTTATCGCTTCGAGAAAGGAAAAGAAGTTTTTCTAATAAGTTTTTCATATTGGCAGTTTCTTGAGATAAGGAGTTAATACTTTCCTCTAGAATAGCAGGGTCATCTTTTCCCCAGCGCTCTAGCATATCTGTATAACCTTGAATAATAGCAATGGGTGTACGAAGTTCATGAGAAGCATCTGAAACAAATTGCTTTTGTTGATTCATATAAAGCTCTAATCGGTCAAGCATATCATTAAAGGTGAGTGCTAAATCTTTTAGTTCATCTTTGGCACGGTGAGTATCTAATCGATTAAGAGAAGTACCATTGATGTTTTGTACACCCTCTGTCATTTCTTTGATAGGTCGTAAAAGTTTGTAAACAATCTTATTTCCAATAAGCGCGAAGATACCAAGAGAAAGCACAAGAAAGATAGGAAGTATTTTGGCATAGCTTTCTAAGATACTAGAGGTAGCCTCAGGATACAATGCAATATAATACCCAAGGAGTTTATGCCCCACTATAAAAATCAGATAAAATAGTGTGCTGTAAAGAAGGATATATAGACAATTAATCTTAAAACTTATAGAAAACTTAAAGCGTCTAATGAAGAAGTTAAATGATTTATAAATTAAGATAAAAAGACCATTAAGCATGGCAGATAAAAATTTAAAAATAAAATGAATAAACCTAAGAAGAAACATCATCATTTAACCGCCTCTCATAAGTAGAAAATAAAGGTGAAATTAACTCTCTTTAAGCTGATAACCAATGCCTCTAATGGTATGAATTAACTTTTGTTCAAAGGGTTGATCAATTTTATTTCTTAAGTAGCGAATATATACATCTACAATATTTGTATCACCCACGTAATGATATCCCCATACACTTTCTAAAATTTGGTCACGATTAAGAGCAATATTTTTATTTTTCATAAGATATTCTAAGAGCTCAAATTCCTTTTTGGTTAGGATAATGGGGGTACCCGCAAAATGAACTTCAAATTTATTAGGATAGAGTGTTAACTTGCCACAAGTCAGTATGTTTTGAGAATAATTAGATATAGCATTTGTTGTTTTTAATTTAAAAAGGACACGAATACGTGCTAATAACTCTTCGATAGCAAAAGGTTTAGTAAGATAGTCCTGAGCACCTAAATCTAATCCCATTACCTTATCCATCACATCATCTTTCGCAGTGAGCATAATCACAGGTAAATCTGAAGTATATCGAATACGTCTTAGAACTTCCATACCATTTAAAGAAGGTAGCATAACATCTAGAATAACAAGGTCGTAAGGCATAGAGAGAGCAAGATTAAGTCCCTCACGACCATCATGTGAAACAGAAACGTCATAACCTTCATGCTGTAATTCTAGCTCTAAAAAGCGAGCAATTTTTATTTCATCTTCAATTATTAATATGTGTTTTATAAAATCACCTTCCAACAGCAGTAGTTTGACTCTTATTTCTTGAACTCATCAAAGGTTGAGTTGATTTTATTGGCTAGGTCATTTTCACCAGTAATACTAATTCTTACCCCAAAAATAAGAGCAATGATAATGGCAAGAATGGAAACATGGAAGCATAAAATAATGGCAATAAGTGCAACTGAAAGTGGAACATTGATGAAGATGCGTTCCCTTTTTTTCATAATAAAAGTTGTAGCATTTAATTTATTCATGAATGAAGTAAACGTTTCTGTTATAGAAGTATTGGGTTTACTCATTCTAATTCTTTCAGCTTTTTCTAAATAGAGAAGAGCCTCTACAACATCTCCTTTACACAGTTCTAAAGCTTCTTTAGCTTCTGCATAAGAAACATTGGCGCGTTGCATCACTAAGTCAACTTGTTCTAATGTAATATTTACCATAATTATCTCTCCTATCAATTTTTATTATAATCATTCTTAATGTTTGATTGATTAATATTAGTATAGATATGAATCATGAGAAAGAAATAAGAAGAAGATTAAAAAATGATGAGAAATATAAGAGAAAAAAATGAGAAAGCCAAAAGGACATTCTCATTGAGTATGCTACTTATATGGTTTGAAAAGAATCAAAGAGTTTGGAGTCAAAAATCTCTGAGTTTTCACTAGCTTCAATGACACATTCATCTTCATCACCAAGGTAGAAAAGAACGGTATCACCAGAAATAAGACCTAGACTTAAATGAAGTTGAGGTTTCATTTCAAGAAGAAGCGCTTTTACCTCATCTGTAAGAGAAGCAATAACCATTGCAAAGCCTTCTTTCTCTGCTAATGTTTCTTCAAGATTTCCAAGTTCATCACTTTCTTCAATAATATGAGTTGCAGCTAAAAATTTATTTTTGAAAGTTGTAATTTCCTCTGAGAGTGAACCTTTTATGGTATTAGGAAAATAAATGTTTACTTTATCACATTTGTCAAAGAAAAAATTTAGAATTTCTTTAAACTGAGATAACTCTAAAGTAGACAGCTTGGTATAACGTCGCATAATTGAAACTCCTTATCTGTTCGTTGAAATATAAAATCATCTATTCCTTTCATTATAACTAAATTAAATAAGAGTAGCAATGATTATCCCTAAGACATGAGCCAGTCGTAAGTAAATTTATGCTTGAAATCATCTAAAATTTGTTCGTAGTTATAAAATCCTTCGTCCATCAATCGGTTAGAAAAAATCATCTTTACTTCATGATTAGCTAAAATATTCCAAACATAATTAAGAATGCCTTCAGCAGAAAACTCAGAAAAGCGGGCTCGTGTATGCTCAAAATCAAGTTTTAATTGGGGTGAAGTCTGGGGAGCATATAGGATTGGGATAAAAAGATTTAAGTCAAGATAGTCCATGATTAGTTGCTTTTTACTCATCATAGTGCATGACCTCCCTTTATAGATAAGTGTTCTCTATGGCTTTAGCAAGATTTATAAGATAGGTAGGAAATCGCTCTAATAGCAAAATAAAAGTATAGGGTAAAAAAGAGGAAGTTAAATCATATTATATGTAAGTTTTCAATTAAATATACCAATACTATGCAATACAGTATAGGGGATAGTTTTATTTTTAGATATAGGTTTATAATGAGAGTTAAGTAAAAGATATGAAGGAAAGGGCGTAGGTAGAATGAAAGTTATGACCTTTAATTTAAGAGCAGATAATGTAATGGATATTAATAATAGGTGGCATCAGAGAAAGCAACTTGTTTATGATGTGATTAGTCACTATGATTGCGATATGATTGGATTTCAGGAAGTTACGAAGGCAATGGACCAAGGGATTAGTAAGCAGCTGAGTAGTTACTATAAGACGGGGGAGGGAAGAACTAAGAAGTTTTTTATGGAGAAGAACTTATTATTTATAAAAGAAAACATTTCGGTTATTAAGGATCAGACGTTTTGGCTTTCTAAAACACCCAATAAGAAAAATAGTACAATCTGGTACTCCTTGTTTCCTAGAATTTGTACAAGTGCAATTTGTGAAGTAGGAGGAAAGCGTATTCATATTTATAATACGCACTTAGATTGTTTATTGCCACATGCAAGAGAGTATGGCTTAAAGGTAATTATGAAACAGATTTTAATGGATCAAGAAAAAGAAGCGTTACCATGTATTTTAATGGGAGACTTTAATGCTAAGCCAAATAGTAAACTCATTAAAAAGTTTAAAGATGGACAGTACAGTAGTAAACGATTTATAGCTGTACAAGAGATGAGGCCTGATATTTATAAAAAGGCAACAATGGGGGGATTTAAGGGGAGAGAAGGAGGCAGACATATTGATTATATCTTTGTAACGGATGAATTTAAAATGAAGGATATTGAAATTGTGAAATATCATAAACAGGGAAAATATCCTTCAGACCATTATCCCATTGTAGCTGAGTTAGAACTATAGAAGAAGATAAAGGCTAAGAGTTCTTAAGAAATATTAATATATGGTGAGTAAGAAAATTAAGGAATATCCGTTATGATAGACTTATCAAAAAAAGAGAAGGAGGACGGGATGTGTCTAAAAGGGATTATAAAAGTTATCATGTTCTAGAAGAAGAACTCATGCAAGAAGAAGCCTATGAGAAAGCTGAAATAGCTAAACAGGAACAGATAATAGATATTTCTTCATATGAGATAGAAGAGGAGCAAGAAGAGATTGAAGTGGCAAATGAAATATCTGAAGAAAGAGAGACTGCACCTAAAAAAGAGCATAATGAGAAAATAGAGTTTAGTGAAAAATTAGAAGGGGAAGAAATGAATAAAGAAAGAGATATGTCTTTTTCGGCGTATAAGAACTCTTATCAAACAAAAGAGCGTAGTAGATTGGTAAGATGGAGTGTAAGATTGGTGAAGATGATTATTTTTCTTATGTTATTACCCCTCTTAGGAATATTAGCTTTTGCAGGGCTTAGTGTATTAGGGGCATTTCTTGCAGCAGCAGTAGCCGTACTAGGTTCAGGAGTATTTATCTTAGGGATAGTTTGTTTTATTGCAACACAACTTAGTACAAGTCTCATTGCTTTAGGTATTTCAGCAGCGATTGCAGCACTATCTCTAGGTAGTATTTTATTTATTCTATTGATTATGTTAATAAAATATATCATTACTTTATTTAATAAATATAGAAAATCTTATAAGGGTATGGCTAGAAAGGGGGCTGAGTAAAGATGAAGAAGTGGCTGATTGCCTTATCCATTATTTGTGGGGTAAGTTTGATATCTACAGCAGTTTTAGCAGGTCGAGTGTATTATGAAGAGTTAGAAGTTTATACAGACTATGATAAGAGGGAATTAGAAGCATCCGCATTAAATAATATTTACATTAATTCATCCATTCCTATTGAAGTTTATCCAACGACAGGAAAACCTTATGTAGAGTTTAATCAAACTTTTTCAGACATTATGGGGATGGCACCAGAGTATGAGCTCATGGTGAGCAAGAAAAATGATAGTACTTATATTGAATTGAAAGAAATAAAGGATGTCTTTTTTTGGTTTGGTGTAAGGGAGGATAAAGCAAAGTTATCGGTTTATTTGCCGCAATCTACAATTAATCGGTTAAGTATACAAGATGAAGGATATGTTAACTATAGAAGAGAGAAACCTATTATTAATCTTGAAGGCATTAATGTGAATGAATTGGATGTATCAACACATGTAGGTGAGTTTATTTTAGATGGTCATTATCAAAAGGTTAATATTTCATCTGAGGGAAGTATTCGTTTAAATTCTAAATCTCCAGCAGAAGTATCTATTCATCAAAGTATGGATCAACACTTAACTGGCGAATTTAAAAAGATTAAGATACTTAATTATGATTCATCCTATATTACAATAGATTCCAATTCAGCAAGTCAAGTAGAGATTGAAAGTAGCCATGGACAAATTGACTTAAGGGGAAATTATAGTAAGGTGGAGTTAGAAGGAATTTATAATGATATTGACTTACGTTCAGATAGCTTGCTTGAATTAGTTACTAATGGAAATAATAATACAATTACAGCTAATGGACCATTTAAAGAAATGAGTTTTAATGAGCAAGGCACGCAGCTTGAAATTAAGACAACAACGGTACCTGATAGATTAAATTTTGATCAAGAGTCAACCAATAATGAGATTAATCTTACGTTCCCTTCTAATATACCTGGCTTTAAGGTGAAATATTATACAGAATATTACGGGGTAGAGGAATTTGAGCATCATATTAACGAAATGATAAGTCGTGGTGACCTAAGAAGTGATTTTGAATTGGCTAAGGAAAAAGTAGGAGAAAATGAATTAGTATTTACTCATGGAAATGGTGCATTAATAATGGCTTTAAATATAGAGATGAATACACTCCAGATAATAGATGGAGGATATACGAGCAATATAGCTCAATAAAAGAAGTCGCACTTAGAAAGTGAGTGATATGTAGAATGAAGAAAATAAAAAAGATAAAGAAGATAAGAAAGCCAGAGCAGTTTAATAGGAAAAGATTAAAAGAAAAATTGAATCATATTTATCTTAGGTCTAAGAATGCAATTAATGAGCATATATGGTTAGAGCTACTTTTTATGGTAGCTCTAGCACTATTAGTGTCTGGAATGGTTTTTTTATTAGTTTCATATTTTACTTATAGTACGAATATAGGGACTAGAGAACATGTTACCTATGAAGAAAGTCGTAATTATATCCAAACGAGTTTATTACAAGAAGTGTCCAGACTGAATGAGCTAGATACAGAGGAATCCAAAGAAGCGTATGAAAATCGTATTCAAGATATATTGGAAAATATATATTTTAGTCATAATTATATAGCCGATTCACAGACTTATTTAGTGGATGGTACCGGAAAATTGATGTATAGTGATGGTATTGTACAGAGTTTAGACTTAATTAAAGTCATACAAAAGATAAATAATAATAGTTACGATAGGGATACAAGAAATAAGTTCGTGGCAATTTATCCTGTCATTATTAAGGGACAAGTGTGTTATCTTTACAATGAGAGTACACTTCAACCTTTCTATCATAAAGAGTTCACAGATATAGGAAATATCCTTGCATTTATGGCTGCAACGGGGGTGTTTATTCTGATTATCTTTAGATTAACAAGAAATAAAATTGCTTATATTGAATATTTATCAACTTGTTTAAGAGAAATTTCTAAAGGTAATTTAGACTATCAAATAGAAATTGTGGGAGAAGATGAGTTAGCTCAAGTGGCTAGGTCAATTACACATATGGAGAACGAACTCAAATATCAAATAGAAGCACAAGTAAAAACAGAAAAAAGTAAAAATGAATTGGTAACGAATGTCGCACATGATTTGAGGACGCCTCTTACCTCTATTATTGGTTACATTGGCCTAGTTAAGAGTAAGGGTTATAAGACTCAAGAAGAAGCTGATAAATATTTAGAGATTGCTTATAATAAATCTGAAAAGTTAAAAGTGATTATAGAAGATTTATTTGAGCTCACCAAACTCCATCAACATAGCGTACAACTTAATCAATCAAAAATCTCAATGAGTAACTTATTACATCAACTTATAGAAGAATTAATGCCGCTAGCTCATGATAAAAAAGTGGAGATAGAAACTTATATTGATACACATGATACCAATATTTATGTAGATATAACCAAAATGACAAGGGTATTTGAAAATTTAATTGAAAATGCTATTAAGTATTGTCCAGAAGAAGAAACTGTTTATGTAGAATTAAGAAGCATGAAGAGTCGTATATATGTAGCAGTAAGTAATCTAGCAGAGAATATTTCTAAAGAAGAAATAGAAAAGTTCTTTGAACGCTTCTATCGTGCAGATCAATCTAGAAATAGTAGTGCAGGTGGCAGTGGATTAGGGCTAGCCATTGCTAAGAATATCGTAGAATTACATGGGGGGACGATTAAAGCAGAACTAAATCAAGATTTGATTTGCTTTAAGGTAATTTTGCCAAGAGGAGAAGTGTAAAAATAGAGTCTAAAAGTCATAGCAGAAGCATTAAGTTTAGTTTAAAATAAGGATATGAAGGTAGAGCGAGGTGAACTAATGGATAAGGAAAGAATACTAATCGTCGATGATGAAAAAGAGATTAGAGATTTAATAGAAATCTATCTCAAGAATGAAGGTTATGAGGTAGAACGAGCAGGAACTGGGGCAGAGGCTATAAAAATAGTTGAAGAAAAGAAGGTTGATTTAATTATTTTAGATGTGATGATGCCGGTGGTAAACGGAATTGATGCCTGTATTAAAATTAGGGAGCAGCATAACACACCTATTATTATGCTCTCTGCAAAAGTAGAGGATATTGATAAAATATTAGGCTTATCAGTAGGTGCGGATGACTATTTAGCGAAGCCTTTTAATCCATTAGAGTTAATCGCTAGAGTAAAGGCACAGCTTA
Source organism: Cellulosilyticum sp. (assembly GCA_029851645.1). Lineage (GTDB taxonomy): Bacteria > Bacillota > Clostridia > Lachnospirales > Cellulosilyticaceae > Cellulosilyticum. The sequence continues at coordinate 19,105 of JARKVN010000054.1, forward strand.
GACGTTTTACTAAACTTAATACAGCTTATAATAGTAGTAAAATTTTAGAAGAAGGTTTGCTAAGGATGGATTTAGAGGCTGGCAAAGTCTTTAAGAGTAACGAAGAGATTAATTTGACACCAACAGAGTTTAGTATTTTAAAACTCCTATGGTTAAATAAAGGCATTGTATTTAAGATTGAAACGATTTATGAACGTGTATGGGAGCAAGAGTATCTGGATAATAATAATACAGTTATGGTGCATATTAGAAAATTAAGGGAAAAGATAGAAGATAATCCAAGAGTACCAAACTATATCTTTACGGTTTGGGGGATTGGATATAAGTTTGGAGAATAAAATACATGAATAAATAAAGGAGCTATGACCTTAAGTAGAAATTAAGGAATAGCTCCTTTTGTAATATATTTAATGACAACATTATATAAAATCTTTAGATTATAACTAAATATTGCATAGAAATCTAAAATAAATTATGAGATGATGAAGGTAACAGAATTTATAATAGATAGGGAGAGGTTTTTCTTGGGAAGAGAGGCAAGATATCAAATACTTAATGTAGGAAATGCAGAAAAAATTGCATTTATTGGAGACAGTTATACAGAGAGTCATTTTAGTGTTGAGGGGAAAGCCTATATTTGTAAGCTAAGCTTATTTTCTGACTACAACTATGAGAATTTCGCAAAGTCAGGAGATACTTATAGAGGAAATCTTGACCGTATTAGGAAAAATATACCCATTTACCATGACCGACTATCATGGCGTGATATGAAACCGAAATATGGTTTCTTTGTAAGTTATACCAATGACCTTAAATATATGGATGAAGAACAATATTTAAATGATTTAAGAGCAACCATAGAAACAGTGAAAGGATTAGGCGCCATTCCTATTATTGCAACGGAATATCATACAAACTTTGGTCCAGGGCTTCAGATTGGACTGAAGCAAATTGCACACGAATATGATTGTGAATTCATCGATATCATAGATGAGGTAAGAGAAACAAGAGGGATAGATTATATGCCATTTTGGGGTGGAACACATCCAGGGACTAGAAGCAATCAGCTGTTAGGAGATTCATTTGAGGTTTATTTAAATCAATTACCTAGACCTAGACAAAGCCTAAAACTTTTTAGATTAAGAGGAACTTATACAAGTTTAGAAGAGTTAATTTTTAACACAAACGAAGAACGTGCAAAACGATTTAAAGAAATTAATGTAGGTCATAGTCATCTTGTAGATGAAAAACGTGTAGATGATGTAACAACGGCAGAACACACACAAGCTAGAAGTGAATACCTTATGCTACAAAATGGTGAAGCGGTATTATTTAAAGATATAGCGCTTATTTCTGCAGTCTTACCAAGCACTTCTCTTGGGTTAGAATATGTAGCTTTAGATTTAGGGAAAGTAGAGGCAGAGGTTTATGTTAAAGACATTATGAAAGCACCTTATCCAACACCTACCTTCTATCAACGCTTTGATATTGAAGAAGACTATGGAGTAGAAGCAGGAGATACCTATATAAGTGATGACCCTCAATTTGAAGGAATAAACTTTACTGTAAAAGAAGTAACAGAAGAAGCACTTCTGATGTTGCCCTATCCTAGAATAGCTACTCATATTCCTGGGAAATTAACTAAGATAAGTGGAAAAGGGGCTCAGTCTATTCCTTATCCCTATACGGCAATAGGATTTTCGAATGATTATCCAAAAGGAAAAGCAAAAATAGGGCATTATGTAAAACTTGAACAAGTTGAAGGAAAATACATACTACCTCAAGAATTAATTGAGCGAGTTGTAGATTATGACAAGCTTCATTTTCTAGTTGTTAAGCCAGGTGATTTTACTTTAAATCAGGTGAATGTTGAGTGGCAAGGAATAGAAAATAAAGTTTATACTTCTAAACCTTTTACTAAAAGGCAAGCAAAAGGGCGAGAATTACTAGCCTATAATTTGGTAGATTCTTTAGCCGCTTTAAAAGAATGGCAGCAGGTAGGGGAAATTGGAGTGCCTTATGTACCAGCTGACGGCTGTTTACCAGAAGGAACATTAGGGTGTGTGGATGTTTCAGAAACTCAGCAGTTAATGCAAACGGTTCATTATACTATGGGGCAAAAAACAAGAGAAGTACAAATAATAGTTATGGCAAGATATTTCCCAGAAATATTTCATCCAGAAGCTGATTATAGTACCTGCCAAATTACTAAAGAAAGCTATGATTATGCTGAGGTATGTTTAGATATGGTTTACAACGGTAAAACATATACTCAAAGAATAAGAGTCGGTTTACATTTGAATAAAGTTACCTTTTATACCTTTTTACCAGCCTTTACACATCAAGTTGAAGTATAGGTTTTTTGCAAGGTTTACCCAATTCAAGTTTTTAAAGTAAGCTTGAAAGAGATGGAAAATAGA
>JARKVN010000055.1 GCA_029851645.1 Cellulosilyticum sp.
TTGCGATAGCTTCGAAGGTTCGAATCCTTCTCCCACCATATCTTATAACGCGGGATGGAGCAGCTAGGTAGCTCGTCGGGCTCATAACCCGAAGGTCATAGGTTCAAATCCTATTCCCGCTACCATACATATGCCCAGATAGCTCAGTCGGTAGAGCAGAGGACTGAAAATCCTCGTGTCGCTGGTTCGATTCCGGCTCTGGGCATTGAATAAAAGTACCTCTTAATTAAGAATTCTTAGTTAGGAGGTATTTTTTTTGTTTACTTATAGATAAGATGTATTTCTTCACTTTATAATAGTCATATGAAAGGGGAAGAGGCATGCAGGGAAGAATACTTATTGTAGAAGATGACGAGCAAATTGCGAGTATTTTAAAAGAATACTTAGTTAATAAAGGATATGAAATAAACTGGGCTTCAACAGGTAATGAAGGATTAGAAGATTTTAAGATTGGTAATTATGATTTGTTAATTGTAGATATTATGCTACCAGGTCTAGATGGTTATAGTTTATGCCAAAGTGTAAGATTAATTAGTGATGTTCCTATCTTAATTGCTAGTGCGAGAAACAAGGAATTAGATAAAATAAAGGGATTAAAAATAGGAGCAGATGATTATGTAACCAAACCCTTTAGTCTGCCAGAAGTAGAAGCTAGGATAGAGTCACTTTTAAGGCGATATAAGAGGTCTATAAGAGAGAATAATCTAGAAGAAGTTTATTCCTATGAAGGTGGACTTAATATAAACTTTAATCGGAAACAAGTATTTTTGGGAAATACAGAGCTTTTTTTAACTGCCACAGAATGGGGCTTATTGATGGTATTAGCCAAAAATCCTGGGCGTCCTTTTACTAAGAAAGAACTTTATGAAAATGTTTGGCAAGAGGAAGACATGGAGGGAAGTAACACAGTAACTGTACACATTAAACAACTTAGAACAAAGCTGAAAGAAGATAGTAAAAATCCTAAATATATAGAAACGGCATGGGGCATTGGATATCGCTTTATAGGAGGAAGAATGGAGTGAAGTTAAAGTACTATCTGATGTTTTCTCATTTATTAGTATTGATTGCATCTTTTATATGTGTAGGGATAGGCGTTAAGTTTAATGTTGAATATAATAATCGAACAAAAGTAAAAGATTATATCAATACAACCCTAGAATTTTTTAGATATGAAGAATTAGTAAGTGACCCAAAGCTCTATGAAGGGGGCAATCTAACAGAAGCACTATTAAATAGGGATATACTAAATGATGAGGTTGTTATTACTTTATACAACGCAGAAGGTGTAACGATTTACTCTTCTGCACCAGATAATGAGTATAAGCTGCCATTAGAAGCCTTATATAAAGATTTAAATGAAATTCAGTATGGTTATAATACGTATACTTTAAAGAAGCCTGTATTTAACGAGGCATCACAGATTATTGGATTTTATGAAATCAGTGTTGAAAGAGAAAATTTAAAAAAAGCCATTCAAAAAAATACAATGATTACTTTAAGTGTATTAGGCTTATTTGTAGTGGCCATCTACATCCTTGTTTTAAGAAGAATTTATCTACGTTTTAATAAACCAATCATGGCAGTAAGTCAGAGTATGAATGCCTATGCTAAGGGCAATAACAATGTATATATTAGCTACAAATCTAATGATGAAATTGGAGAACTTTGCAATCATTTTAATGAAATGAAAGATGAAATAGAAGAAAGTAAAGTGGCTATTCAAGAAGAGCAAAAAGCTAAAGAATATATGATTGCTACAATTTCCCATGACCTTAAGACACCTTTAACGGCTATTAGAGCTTATACAGAGATGTTAAAGTTATCTCATATTACAGATGAAGAGAAAATGATGAAATATCTAGAGATCATCTTAAACAAATGTGACTATATGAGAGATATGTTAGACGATTTACTAACATATAATTTATTAAGCATGAAGTATGAATTAAATTTGGTAGAAGTTGAGGGGGATGAGTTTTGTGAAATGTTGTTTTCAGGAATTGAAGCAACTTGTAAGGCAAAGCAAATCACTTTGCATATAGATATTGATGTACAAGGAAATTACAAAGTAGATGTTAGGTACATGACAAGGGTAGTAGATAATATCGTGAGTAACGCCATTCGTCACACAGCAGAAGGAGGGCATATATGGTTAGGAGCCTTTTCGTCCCAAGATAACTTACCTGATTGGATAGATGATGTATGTCAGGACGCTTTGAAGACTTATGTCGTGCCAGGCTTATTTTTGTTTGTCAAAAATGAGGGAAAAGCGATTTCTAAAGAAGATGGAGAGAAGCTCTTTAAACCATTTTATCAAGGAGATGAAGCAAGAAGTAAAAAGGACTATAAGGGGGTAGGATTGGGGCTTAGCATTGCTAAAATGATTATAGAAAAGCACAAAGGCTCAATTGGTGTAGTCCCTGTCAAAGATGTAGGAAATATTATGTTTTGTTATTTAAAAAAAGCTTCCTATCAGGGGGAAGGGTAAGATGGATATAAAAGATTTAAAAAGGATAGGGTTAGGTACTATTGTATTGATACTAATTGCAGGTTTAACAGGATGTAGCTACCTAAAGTCGATAGATATCTTGCAAACGCTTTCAGAGGAAGAGATTCATACCTTTTATGGGGAAGGTAGATGGAGAAGCTATTTGAATAATGAACTCATACATGATGTTGATTTTAAAGAGTGGAAAGGAACCGGTAAGAATTATCATATTAAGTCAAACACTAAAATAGATAAAGAACTTTATAAAGAATCCTATGGCATGGCAGCACCAGAAGAGCTTATTTATGATAATGTAGTTAGATTAGGAGAAGAAGATACTTATAATGAAAATCAGATGATTGTCTATTTACCACATAAAAACGAATATAGTATTAAGGAAAACTTATTGGTAGATGAGGTAAATCCGAAGATACTTCTTGGGATTAATGCAGTTCTTAATGCAGGTGGGCCAAAGGATTATGCAACTAGAAGAATTCATAAATTAGCTAAAGAGTATGATTTAGTGATTGAAGATAATATTAAAGTAAATGGGATATTAACCCAGCATATTATTGGAACCTCTAAAAATGCTCAGATAGATGAAATACAAGAAATATGGATTGACCAAACTACTTGGCTCATTATTAAAGAATATTATAGAAGTGGAAACTATGTTGAGGAATATGAATATACTAAGTTTCAGCTTAATTCTAAAATAGATGAAAGTTTGTTTGATGTAGAGATTCCTGACGATGCAAAAGTAAGTTATATAGATAAGCAGTTTGCTAAAGTTAATGAGGAGATTACATTAGATGAAGCAGCGAGGAAGTTGCAAAGACCTATTTTTTATTTAGAGGAAAAGGAAGGGATTGTATTAGAATCTAGTCGTTATATAGAGGAGCTAGGCGATGAATATGGACGAGTGGAGCTCATTTATAAGTTACCAGATAAACGTGAAGTAATCATACAATGTAGCCCATCTTCGCCCCTTTATGAGCAAGTGGAATGGGGTTATGAAAAAATTACTGTACAGGGAGAACAAGCAATTTATCAGGAGGAGGAAACCATAAAGATAATAGAGTTTATTAGATATAATACAGTTTGTGATATCTATGTAAAAAATAGTGATATGAATAAAGAAGAGTTAATAGAGATTGCTAATCGTTTATTAATAAAAGAAGAACTGCAATAAAAGCATATAGCTTAATATTGCAGTTCTTCCTTTATTTATTTTTAAGATAATCATCCATACTTTGAGCAACTCTCTTAGCAGCAACAACAGCTTCAATAACTGTTTTTGCACCACTTACAACGTCACCACAAGCAAAGACAGATTTCCTAGTTGTATGACCTAATTCATCAGTTAAGAGAAGACCAAATTTAGTTTCAAGTCCGCTAGTATGTGCCACAATATTATTCTTTGGTACTTGACTAACAGCGATAATGACACTATCACATGGGAAGAGTGCTTCTGTGCAAGGTACTGTTTCTAATTTAACAGAGCCATCCTCAGCAACCACTTGCTTAGTATCAATGAAAATAACGCCTTCATCTGTGATTTCTAATGGTGCCTTATAAAGTGTGAAATGAACACCATCTTCTTTAGCTTCATGAATTTCAGCTTTAGTAGCCGTCATATCTTCTTCACCACGGCGATAGCAAATATGAACCTCTTCGCTTCCATAGTATTTTGCACTTCTAGCTGCATCCATAGCTACATTACCAGCTCCAATAACGACAACTTTTTTACCAAGTCGATAGCTCTTTGGGTTTTTAAGATAATCAATAGCATAATGTGAATGACCTAAAGTTTCACCTTTAATATTTAAAGTTCTAGGATTCCATACACCTGTTCCAATAAAGATTGCATCATAGCCATCAGAAAGAAGTTTATCAATAGTAATAATAGGACCTACTAATGTATTATATTTAATAGATACATCTAATTGGAAAAGCTTTTGTTCTAAGTCTTCAATGATTTTTCTTGGTAATCTAAACTCTGGAATACCATAAGATAACACACCACCAATACGGTCATGCGCTTCAAACATTGTCACACTGTAGCCTTTTTGAGCAAGGAGCAAAGCAACTGTAATCCCAGCAGGACCAGAACCTACTATAGCTACTCTTTTTCCGTTAAGAGGTGCTCTATCTATGCTTAATTCTTCTAAATATGCTGTAGAAATATAAGTTTCTATTTCACAGAATTTAATAGGTTCACCCTTAATGCCACGGATGCAATTGCCTGTACATTGGTCTTCATGTGGGCAAACAATACCACATACTGCACTAAGTGGATTGTTCTCAAATAAAATTTGTCCAGCTTCATGTATTTTACCAGCCTCAAAAAGTGTAATGATTTCTGGAACTGATGTATGGATAGGACAATGCATTTGACATTTGGGGTTTTTACATTTCAAACAACGATTTGCCTCTTGTAATAAATATTCCATAAAAATTCTCCCATTATAATAATTATCTATTATAAGTTATTTTAAACAAAAAATATAAAATTATCAACTTAAAAAAGTTAAAATAGTGCTAGAAACCTTCTTAATAGAATAAATATAAAGTAGACAAATTACCATAGAGGAGGTTTATTTAATGGAAAGAAGAGAAGCATTTAGAAGATGGTTACAGAATGAAACATATAAAAGATCTAGAAGACCTATCCCTGAAAAATTGATAGATGGTTATCTTAGAAGCATACATAAGGTTTCAGATGTTATGTATGAGACTGGTGTTATATCGAAGCGTTTATATAGTATGAGGGATGTAGAAGAGGTAGAAAGTGCTATTCGATCTATTAAGCATGATCGTACGTATCTTACAATGAATAATAAGAGTGAAAATATGTGTCATAAAGCACTAGATTATTATATGGCTTTTACAAAGGCTCAAAGAGCTAATAAATAGATGATAAATAAAAGGGGTTGTTACGACAACCCCTTTTATTTATCATCTATATCATAGAAGTACATTCTATATAACAAGCAGGATTAAGTAATAATTTTTCTACAAAGTCAACAAGATTGGGAGCAATCTCTTCTCCGCAGCAATAGATTTTGCCAAGGTTAACACCTTCCTCAAGTCCAATTGTGAGGTAGCGAAAATTATTAATACGGAAAAATGGTAATTCATTTTTATCTAAGATATCACAGGTTAATTTAATATGACTCCAATCTCCTTCGTGAAAGTAAAGATCTAGAGCTGTATTAGGTTCTTGTAAAGCATGATCTGATGATTCAGTAGTACACAGATAACCACAGCCGATTTCTGTCCAGAACGCTTTAAGTAGTTCAGGAAACTGATAACCTACCTCTTGAAGACGAGCTTCTTGCTGAGCAATCTCAGCTTGAGAAGGTAGAGAAGAACGAATAAAGGAATGTGTAGAAGCACCCCAATTAATGACTTCGTCATCCCCCAAATGACAGTTGATTACATGGTCTTTTAAAAAATCAAAATACATCATAAATCCCCCATTTTCTTTTAATGTGATTCTAGTAAAAATATAATCACCTCTTAATATTAGGTATATTTTACCACTACAGTATAATATTTTAAATAGAAAAACCTATTTACAAAATAATAAATTAATACAATAAATTTGAAAGATTATAATATAGGAGAAATAAGGAGAAGTAGGTAGAAAAAAGAAAGAAGATAGGTTTTTAATAGAGGGGCTCCATATAATAGTATATAATGAAAACAGATGGAGAGGAGGGGAAGTTAAATGGCATATGAGGTTAAAGAATATGGTTTGAAAAGGAAAATGTATGTTCCTATAAAAATAGGTGGAAGTAGGAGTTATGGAGGAAGGCAACAATGGTTTTCTAAGGAAGTTAAAGAAACTAAAGATTTAAAGGCATATTTTACACATTTTAACGGCTGTGGCGTAATTGCCTTAAGTGATTTGTTTTTTTATTTATCAATGACTTTACCTAATGGGAAAGAAACACGTGCAGGAAGCTTTATAGATACATATGGTAATGTAAGTAAAGAGTCTTATATGACCTTTGTAGAAATCATTAGAGAAGAGTATGCTAGAATTTATGGAAGTTGTGGAACTTTTTTATGGGAATTAACAGGAGCTATTAATCGTTATTGCAAAGATAATAAGTTAGAAATTAGGGCATATTCAGAAGTAGGTATATCACAGTTTGAAATGCTGAGAAAAATACAAAAACAACTAGAGCATAACTATCCAGTTATTTTAATGATTGGTCAAAGCTCGCCAGTTATATTAAGTAAGATTAGAAAAGTGGGGATTCCATTTTTTAAACAACGTAGAGTAAGAGGTTGGAATAAGGAAGAGAAAGCTTATGCAGAATATAATGTTGTAGAGAAAAATGTTTATGGTCACTTTGTCATGATAACGGGGATAATTATAGATGAAAAGGCAAGTTGGTCTAGTCAAAAAATTATGCTACGTATTTCCTCATGGGGAGAGGAATATTATATCAGCTATGAGCACTATTGTAGATATATGAGAAAGATAAGTAAGCCCTGGTTGTGTGGGATGATTACGCTTCATTAAGAATAGACACAAGAAAATCTTGCTAGAATATGATGAAGTATGAGGATAGGAGGCGGATAGGATGTTAGTTGGAACTTTACAAATAAAATGTTATGCACCCTATGTACATTCGCTTAAGGAAAAACGAATGATTGTAAAAAGCATTAATGGAAAACTAAAGAATAAGTTTAATGTTTCCGTAAGTGAAATTGGCCAGCAGGATACACACCAAACGATTATTATAGGTGTCGCAACAATTGCAGATTCTAATGCACAGTGTGACAGTGTTTTAGATCACATTCTTGATTTTATAGAAGACCATTGTGAAGCAGAGGTAATTGATGTTATAAGAGAAATAAGATAAAAACAGCCCTATCTAGAATGAATCTGGATGGGGCTGTCTTTATTTGCTCAACAAATTATATGAATGATTTAAAGGAATAAATCTATAACTTAAAAATAGATTGACAAAAGATGAATTTAATTGTACTATGTGTACTATATTAAATAATACAGATAGTACAGTGAAAGGGGTGAAAAGATGTTCCCAATTGATCCTAGAGATGCTAGGCCAATCTATGAGCAGATTATTGATAGTATTAAGGAGAAAGTTATAAAAGGCATTTTAAAGCCAGGGGATCAGTTACCTTCAGTAAGACAACTTGCAGCCATGTTAACTATTAATGCCAACACTGTTATGAAGGCATATAGTGAGTTGGAAAGAGAAGAAGTGATTGAAACCATAAGGGGAAAAGGAGCGTTTATAGCGATGATGCCAAGTAAGACGCTGAATGAGAAGCAGTTAGTAGAGTTGCGTAGATCGTTAAAAAGTAGTTGTATAGCCATGCATTATATGGGGATGAGTAAAGAAGATATCGTGAAAGAAGTCAGCCAAATCTATGAAGAACTTTTGGAGGAGGAGCAATGATTAAGATAGAACATGTAAGCAAAAGCTTTGATGGAAAGAAAGTATTAGATGATGTTTCTATTCATGTTAAAGCAGGAACAATCTATGGGCTTATTGGTGAAAATGGAGTAGGAAAGAGTACATTGATTCAATGCCTCACAGGTATTTATCAGCAAGATGAAGGGGTTATAGAAATTGATGGACAAACTATTTATGAAAACAATGACATTAAATCAGTTATTGGTTATGTAGCAGACCGTAATCAGTTTTTCTCAAGCTATCGTGTAGAGCAGATGGTGGAATTCTTTAAAGAAACTTATCCAAGTTTTTCTGAGGAACGTTTTAAGACTTACAATGAAACTTTTAAGTTAGGGATGAAGCAGAAGGTGAAGAACTTATCTAAAGGGATGCAGATGAGGTTATCGCTTATGCTGAATATGGCAATTATGCCCAAAGTACTTATATTAGATGAACCGACATCAGGTTTAGATGCCCTTGCAAAGAAGCAAATTCTAGATTTCTTGATTGAGCAAGTGGATGAAACAGGTATGACAGTAGTGATTTCCTCTCATCATTTATCAGAGCTTGAACGTATTTGTGATGAGATTACAATGCTTTCTAAGGGTAAAGTTATGTATCAATCATCTGTAGAAGATTTAAAAACAAAAGTGAAGAAGTTACAAGTCGTCTTTAATGGTGAGCCACCAAAGGATTTAAAGACATGGGACGGGTTGCTAAATGTAGATAGGATTGGTAGTGTCTATTACTTAGTAACTAATGATTATAGCATAGAATTAGAGGAGAAGCTTAAGGCATCAGGTGCATTTTTGGTAGAAACCATAGGATTAAACCTAGAAGAAGTCTTTGTCTATACAGCAATTTCAGAAGGAATATAAGTGCAAATGGGTCTGAAGAAGGGCTGAACTTGTATGTAGAGGAATTAAGGGAAAGAGAGGGGTAAGATAATGAAGCGACTTAAGGCATTAATTAAGATGGAAATGAAGCCAGCTTTGTTAATGGGTATTTTATTTCTAGCAACGAACATACTAGGGTTTTTGATGATTCAAGGTAGTATGAATGGTTTGTGGAGAGGCTATTTAAGTGGTGGACTAACAGGTTACTTTAACTGGAGAGGGCTTATTAATATTATAGGAGAAGTGTTCTTTAATAACAGTCTTATAGTAGGCGTATTATATATGATTCTACTAATTCTACTGGTATTTTCTACTTTTAGATATGAGAAAAGTATAGAAGTTAGCAGATTTCTAAAAAGTCTTCCCTATACAGAAAGAGAAAGATGCTTGGTGAAAGTGGGCTTTGGAGTGGGCGTACTGACTATCAGCTTACTAATATATATGGTAGGTTTACTTTGTTTACGTCACTATAGTATGGGACTATTTCAGGAAATAATAGAAGTAACTGCCCTTGGAAGTATTGCTGAGAAGATATTTGATTTAGGAAAACTTTTAAAGATGTTGGCTTTAATGTACATAGTACTTGTAGCAGGTTATCTATTTATGATGATGGTTCAGTATATGGTAAGTAGTCGACTTGCGGGTATTATTATTGGGAGTTTATCAGCTGTGGCACCATTATTTATAGCAATATCCCTGGGAGATATATTTGATATTTCAAGGGATACATGGATAGGAGAAGTAATAGATCGTTTTATTTATCTAATGGTGAGCTTTACAGGGTATGTTGAGTTATTTAATAGGGAAACAGATATTTTTTATGTAAGTAACATGTATTTATCAGGTTTTGGTTATCATATTGCTTTTTATGTGGTGATTATTATTCTTGTAGCTATGGCTATCTTATACTTTACTAAAAACAATCGATTAGAAGATAGTGACCTACTCATGCCACATCCGATGGTAAGAATCATTTTTATTGTAGGTGTGAGTATATGTAGTGGTTGTAGTAGTTATTATATTTTAAGTGCATTCTTCGGCTATGTTTTACTTATTACAGTACCAAAAATTATTTTGTTTATAGTAGGAGTGATAATAGGTTTCTTAATTGCCAAAAAGATTGCCTATACAGGAATTAAGAAGAGAAAAGAGGTGAAAGCATGAAAAGATTAGCAGTTATTTTAGGAGCACTTATATTGCTTACTGGTTGCCAAAGTTTAGATGAAATGAAAAGTCAAGAACAAGAGAGAGAAAGGCTTCATATTACTACCTATACAGAACAAGTTATGGAAGCACCATCAGATGTAAGTAAAGTGTTGGAGAGAAGTGCACAAAGCTTAGAGTATGATAATATATGGCGCTCATATCATGGAGATAGTTTGGCTAATAGATTAGGCCTTAATACTGAATCTATTATGGTACATGTTAACTTAGAAGGGGGAAAGAATGATGAGGACATTCTTAGAAACCTAGAGAATGTCTTAGGTGAGGAGTTACAAAGCTTTATTGATGAGGTCAAAAGTCAAGAAGAGGAATATTATTTTGCTGAGAAGGCTATAGGGGATTATGGAGTAGCTTGTAATAAAATAGGAGATGTTGTGGCACTTTATATCCTCACATCTCAATCGAACTATTTAGATGAAGCAAAACGTCATCAAATTGAAGCATTTTGTGGTGAGGAGCTGATTGTAACTGGGACTACAGCAGGAAAAGAGAAGAGCATGGTTGAACTTAGTTTTCCAAGTTATCAGGTACGTAATCATACAGCAGAGCTTAATAATACAACAGCCTATTATCAAGTCTTTAGTAATAAAGAGAATGAAATAGAGAAGATAAGAATGGTCATCAATCAATATGAAGGTGGTTATAAAGAAGGTATCCTTGAAGAAGATAAGTTGCTACCTCTTAGACGAATGTTACAAGAAATGCAAGTGGGAACAGAGGAAGAAATGAAACTCATTGGGGGCATTAATCAAGTGGTTAATCAGGAAGACAATCAACAAAAAGGTAAGACAGAACACTTTGAGTATACAATTCGTAAAAGTGATGCGCCCATATATTATGAAAAACTGATTACGGTTGAAATTAATTTTTGATAACTGTTCAATATAAAATTAACTTCTATAACTACAACATTAAACTAAATCGTGCATCATAGGTTTGAATCTTATCAGATGCAGCCAATAAAGCCTTACAAATACTTGGTTTTCAAGGACTGTAGGGCTTTTTATTGTGCGCTCAGTATAAGTATAATCTAACGGGTGAAATAGAGCCAGTATTTAAAGCATTTAAAAAAGCGTATAAGAAAGGTATAATAAAAGAAAAGAAGCACCTAGAAGGGGTATATCATGCCATGAAAAAGGATATCAATAATATACATGATAAAAGCTATAAAACCTTATTTTCTAATAAACAGATTTTCTTAAATTTAATCAATGAGTTTACAGAAAATGAATGGAAAAAAGACCTACAAGCAGATAAGCTCATACTGGTTGATAAATCCTATATTTTGTCTGACTATGAAGAGTTAGAAGCAGATATTGTTTATAGAGCAAGCATGGGAGATAAAGAACTCATTTTCTATGTTCTTTTGGAATTTCAATCCTCAGTAGACTATAGTATGCCTATTCGACTACTTTTCTACATGATAGAAATCTGGAGAGATGTATTGAAGGAAGTTAAAAATGAGACCATCAAGAAAAAAGATTTTATGTTACCAGCCATTATTCCTATAGTAGCTTACAATGGGGCTGATAAGTGGCATGTCCCCACACATTTTAAAGAGAAGATAAAAGAGTACGATCGCTTTGGTACCAATCTGCTGGATTTTGAGTATATTTTACTAGATGTCAATCAATATGATAAAGAAGAACTTATTAATAAACAAAGTATTGCATCAGCTATTTTTCTGTTAGACCAAAAGATAGATGTAGAAGAATATATGAAACGTATTGCAACAATAACAAAAGTTTTTTCAAAGCTCACGGTAGAAGAGAAGTTAGAACTTAAAAACTGGATAAGAAATACACTGCAACATGAAGTAGCGAAGCAAGCAATAGAAATCCTAGATACTAACAAAAAGGAGGTTGATGGTATGGTTGCAAATATCACAAGAACAATTGAGGAAATGAAGGAAGCAGCTAAGTTTAAGGGACTACAAGAAGGAAGACAAGAAGAAAAGCTAGAGCTAGCAAAAGCATTACTAGATATACTGGATAATGAAATGATAGCACAAAAAACAAAATTGCCACTAGATGTTGTTCAAGACCTAAGAAGAAAATACATGAATTAAAATTGAAGCCTATTGAGGTGGAAGCCTTGATAGGCTTTAATTTTAATACAAATTAAAGAAGAGATGGAGGTAAATAAATGAAAATCTTGCATACAGGAGACTGGCATTTAGGTAAAAACCTAGAAGGTTATAGTAGGTTAGATGAACAGGAAGCCTTTTTAAATGATTTTATCAATATAGTTGAGCGTGAGTGTATTGACCTAGTTATTATTGCTGGAGATGTTTATGATACAAGTAATCCTCCTGCCCAGGCAGAAAAGTTGTTTTATGATACATTAAAGAAACTTTCTAAAAATGGTGAACGTATAACATTAGTTATTGCCGGAAATCATGATAATCCTGAACGACTCATTGCAGCAGGTCCATTAGCTATGGAGCATGGAATTATCATGGTAGGAACACCAAAGACGATTGTACCTAAAGGGATTTATGGAAAACATGAAGTCATAGATTCAGGTGAAGGGTTTGTGGAACTTCATATAAAAGGTGAGCGTGCAGTAATTTTAACTGTACCTTATCCCAGTGAGAAACGACTTAATGAAGTTCTTTATCATGAGATGGCGGAGGCAGAAGAGCGAGCAGTATCTTATGGTGAACGCATTAAGACATTATTTAATGAGTTAAGTGTACATTATCGCCAAGATAGTATTAATTTAGTTGTTTCTCACCTATTTGCTATGGATAGTGAAGAAGGGGGTTCTGAGCGTAGTATTCAATTAGGAGGAAATTATATCGTAAGTGGAGATTGTTTTCCAGAAGAAGCACAATATATTGCACTCGGTCATGTGCATAAACCTCAAATTGTGCCAGGTACGAATAAACGAGCGAGGTATTCAGGTTCACCTCTCCACTATAATAAGAAAGAAATTCACTACACAAAAAAATGTTTAGTGGTAGAAGTATCAGCAAGTAGTGAGGCACAAGTAAAAGAGATTGAGCTGCCAGTATATAAACCCATAGAAATTTGGAAGTGTGATAGTATTGAGAGTGCTCTAGAAAGATGCGAATTAGAAAAGGATAAAGTATGTTATGTTTATTTAGAAATAGAAACAGACCGTTATATTAGAGAAGATGAGATTAAAATGATGAAAAATCTTAAATCAGATATCCTAGAAATTTTACCTAAGATTAAAGGACAAGATGAAGAGGTAGTAGAACTTAAAAGGTTGACAGAGCAGAGCTTTGAAGAGATTTTTAAGGCTTTCTATAAAAAAGAACGTGGTACAGAGGTAGAGGATGAGGTATTAGGTGTACTGATGTCTATTTTAGAAGAGGGAGAAGAAGATGAAGCCCATTAAATTAGTGATAAAAGGTTTAAATAGTTTTATTGAAGAGCAGACAGTTGATTTTGAGAAATTAACAGATAGAGGATTATTTGGTATATTTGGTCCAACTGGAAGTGGAAAATCTACTATTTTAGATGGCATGACACTCGCACTGTATGGAGATATTTCTAGAAAGAGCTCTAACTTTATTAACACAAACTGTAATGACTTAAGTGTAAGTTATACCTTTCAAATTTCAGGTAGTACAAATCGCATCTATATGGTTAGTAGACAGTTTAGAAGAGATAAAAGAACAGGTAATGCTAAAACACATGCTGCCAGCATTAAAGAGTGGACACAGGAGGGGGAGAAAGTTCTAGCAGAATCTGTAACCAGTGTGAATAAGACATGTCGTGAGATTTTGGGTCTAAGTTTAGAAGATTTTACACGTACCGTTGTTTTACCACAAGGAAAATTCAGTGAGTTTCTAAAGCTAGAGGGTAAACAAAGACGAGAGATGTTGGAACGTCTTTTTAATTTACAAGATTATGGGGAGCGTCTGGCACAAAGACTTTCTCGGCAGATGAGTACTGAAAGAGAGAAAAGTAATCAGCTGATTGGTGAATTAAATGTGTATGAAGAAATTTCAGAGGATAGATTAAATGAGGAGAAAGCCCAACTAGAAGAGGTATCTATATACTTAGAAGATCTAAAGAAAAAACAGGTACAAGTAGAAAGTCGTTATAAAACAGGCGAAGAAATTTGGAATTTGCAGCAGGAGTTAAAGGAATACAAACAGAAGCAGTATATTTTAGCAAATCAAGCAGAACGCATGAGCTTAGAAGAAGAAAAGATGAAGCGAGGCGAGAGTGCTTTAAGTGTCTATCCTTATATGGAAAGCTATGAGAAAAGGAAAGAGGAGCTAAAACTGAGTCAATTAGAAAGTATGGCTTTAGAAAATAAAGTGAGCGAACTAACTCAGAAGAAACAAGAGGTTGAAGTTACCTTTAATAAGTTAAAGGAAGTAAAAGAAACTCAGCTTCCTCAGGTTAAAGCAAAAAGTCAACAGTTAGTTGAACTCATTCAAGATAACCAGAAAGTCATTGAATTAGAAATGGGGACTCAACAAGAAGGTAGCGCAGAAGCTGGTATTGGGCAACTTATGGTTGGGCTTAAGAAAGTACAACAATATATAAAGTCGTGCGAAGCTCAGGAGATAAGTTATAGCAGACAACTAGCAGAAGTAACTCATGTTATTGAAAAGGCTCAAAAAGATGAACAATTACTTAAAGTGGAACAAGTTATTCGTGACCAAATAGATGAAGGGGTTAAACTGACACAAAGTTATGAGTTTGAGAAAAAAAACCATGAAAAAAGTAGCGCACGACAAAAAGAATTGCAAACGCTCAAAATGAGTTATGAGGAAAAGTATCAGCAAGCAAAAGAGCAATTAGATGAAAAAAATAAAGCATTAGAAGAAGCACTAAGCCAGTATGAATTATTTACAAAAGAGCCACCTGTGCATCAAGAAACGCTTCTAAGAAAGCAAGAAGCATTAACTTTAGCAAAAGAGAAGTGGCAACGATTAAAGGTGCTCAATCAAGAAATAGAGGTTTACTTAACTCAAAATAAAGTCTATGAAGGAAATGACCAAAAGCTACAAGGACAGGTTAACGAAAAGCAAAAAGTTGTAGAAGCACTTAAAGAGAGAGTGGAAACTGCAAGGCTAGAACATTTAGCACATAATTTACGTAGACATTTACATGAGGGTGAGGCTTGTCCTGTTTGTGGCAGTAAAGCGCATCCTATTCAACAAATAGCTCAAAAAGAAGAGCCGACCAAGTTAAATGAAAGTGAAGCTTTATTAAAGAAAGAAGAACAAGAGTTAGAAAAGCTGAAAAAAGCGTTAGTAGAAGTACAGATGCAGTTAGGAACTAATGCACTCAGTATGGAACGTTTGCAAAAGGAGCAAGCAGATTTAACCTGTTTTTTTGAAGAAAAAGACTTGGAAACTCAGGAAAAAGAATTCAATAATTTATCAGAAGCTTTACAACGCTATGAAGAAAATAAACGTCATTTTGAAGAACAGATGAATAGCTTAAAAGAAGAAAAAAATAAGTTTGAAACAGATTATAAAGAGAAGCAAATTTTAGTAGAAGAAAATCAAAAACAATTGAGAGTCATAGAGGCTGAGGTTGAAGGTGAAACGCTCAAGCTAAAGGCATTAAAGGAAGACTTAGAAAGTCTCAAAGAACAGGTAAAAACACAAGATTTCATAGCCTTGTATGAAGAGCTTAAAGTAAAAGATTATCAAAGAGAAGAACTCTTAAAGCAAATTAATGAGCAAAGTGAAGTAAGGAAAAAACTGCTAGAAGAAAGAGAAAATGCTCAAGAAAAGTACAATAGCTATAAGGTAAGATTTCAAAGAGGACTAGCTACCTTTGATGCTAAGCAAAAAAGTAAACAAGATTTTCTAGTACGTATGGGAAGCCGTATTAAAGAGATTCTTGAACTTAAAGGTGAAGGTAAACTTCAACTTCAATTAAATGAATTGCTTATTTTTCTAAAGCAAGAAGACCTTTTAAAAAAGCAACTTAAAGGAGAATTGTATTATGAATCTCTACTAGAAGACCAAGAAGATACAGCACATGAAGTTAGAGAGGAGGATATTGAGAGAGCATGTACAAATTACCCCTTATTAGGAAATGTACTAAATGTGTTAGAACAAAAATTACAAGCGCTTAATAAGGTGATGGAAAGTACCATGGAAGATATTGAAAGTGAGTTTGCTCAAATTGAAATTAGTAAAAATGAAGTAGATAGAGAGTATGAAAAAATAAGTAAGAAGCTGTTAGAGGTTAAAACACAAATCCAAAGTATAGATAAGCAGCTTAAAGAGGACTTAACTCATCTAGAACAAAAGTTAAGAGAGGCAAATTTAACAGAAGATGAGGTTAGAGCGTATTTATTAACCAAAGAGCAAATAGAAGCAATAAGAGAAGGTATTAATCAATATAAGGAGGATTGTGCTAAACTTGCTGGTGCCATAAGTGCCGTTCAAGATAAGTTAGGAGAGCGTCAATTAGAGGAGAAAGAGTGGGCTAAATTACAGGAAGAAAAGCAAGAAGTAGCTCATGAAGTATTAGAAGTTACTAAGCATCACACTAATTTAGTGACTTTGGTTAGAAGGATGAGTGAAGCTTTAGAAAGGCTTGGAAAGTTAAGGGAAGAGAAGAAAAAGATAGACCATAAAATAGCTATATTAACGGATTTAGATAAACTTTTTAAAGGTAAGCGATTTGTAGAATTTGTAGCAGCTACAAGGCTTAAATATGTATCATTAGAAGCTTCTAAGAAACTAAAAGATATTACCAATGGTAATTATGGATTAGAGGTAGATGAGGACAGTAAGTTTATCATTCGAGATTACAAAAATGGAGGCGCACAAAGAGATGCTTCTACCTTATCGGGAGGAGAAACTTTCCTAGCTTCTTTATCCTTAGCCCTTGCATTATCAGCAGAGATTCAGCTGAAAGGTACAGTGCCATTAGAGTTATTTTTCTTAGATGAAGGATTCGGCACACTAGATGATGATTTATTAGAAGTCGTTATGACCTCATTAGAAAAGATTCACCATGACCAATTAAAGATAGGCATTATCAGTCATGTAGAGTCAGTTAAAAATAGAGTACCTGTTAAATTACTTTTAACTCCAGCAGAAGCAGGACGTGGAGGAACGAAAGTAAAACTTGAAAGAAGTTAATGAAATGATATATGTCCCTTTGTCTAAGCCGTACATATAATGTACTAGGCAAGATAAGGGGGCTTTTTATTTTAGAACAAAAAGGATAAGTGATAAGGGAAGGCGCTAGATTAGGCACATATATACAGGTGAAGGCTAAAAATGATAAAAGGGGGAAGTAAAGATGGAAATTAAAAAAGTATTACTCACACCAAACCATTATAGTAGACCACAAACTAAGCTTACAAAAGTAACTCATATTGTTATTCACTGGGTGGGCAACGCTAATACTTCTGCAATGGCTAATCGGAATTACTTTGAAAGTCTTAGAGATAAGGGGACTTATGCAAGTTCCCATTATATTATAGGACTTGAGGGGGAGGTTCTACAATGTGTCCCTGAAGATGAGATTGCTTATCATGCTAAGGAGGCTAATAGTTATAGTCTAGGCATTGAGAATTGCCATTCAAGCTGGGATGGCAGATTTAACAGTAAAACTTATATAAGTCTTATAGAACTCTGTGCCCAGCTTTGCAAAAAATATAATTTAGACCCAGAAGAAGCACTGCTACGTCATTATGATATCACAAAGAAAATTTGCCCCAAATATTATGTAGAGCGGACAGATGCGTGGCTTCGTTTGAAACAAGATGTTAAGCGTGCGATGCAACCTCAAAGAAGTGATGAACGTTTAGGGGAGAGTTTAAAGGATATGATTGATAAAGGGGTTCAGCTAGATATAAGAAGATGGGGAGATGTCAGTACAATGAATATGAAGTATGCTAAATTAATGGTAGAGCGTATAGGACAGAAGTTTGGAAAAGATAGTTATACAGATACCATTGATTTTCTGGTAGCAAAAGGCTGTATTAATAATAGAGAGATTTGGGATAAAGAGCAATTTAAACCAGAGTGGTGTAGAGCACTTTTGATTAAGGTTTATGCCATACTTTTCGTCTAAGTTATTCACAATTTATGGATAAGGTATGTAAAATTGTGGATGAAACAGAATAAATGTTTGTCTAAGTGTGGAAAATAACAAAATGTGGATAAAATCCGTAAAAATAACAATTAATAGGTTTAATAAAAAGGGGAATTAGTATATACTGAAAATACCATAAAAAGGCTTTTAAAAGCCTTTTTATTTTGTGATAAAAAACTAGGAAGGAGAACGATATGAATATTGGTCAAATTATGCGCTATGTATACGTTACGATAGGTATAGCGAGCTTGTTTTTTATTCCAATTATGCTCATACGACATCGTTCTCTTAAATATAAAAAGAAGAGAAGACATTGGAGATATGAAGTAGCAAATGGGTGTTTTATTTTTTATTTGCTTTGCTTATATCAAATAACCGCACTGCGTTTTGGAGGGATTGGTTGGAGCCTGGAGAATATGTTAGCTAGAAGAACCAGAGTAAATTCAGATCCATTGTTTGCGATATGGAATTGGGCAGTAAAAGGAGCATGGTGGCATTTTATTTATAATGTCATAGGA
Organism: Cellulosilyticum sp.; assembly: GCA_029851645.1. Classification (GTDB taxonomy): domain Bacteria; phylum Bacillota; class Clostridia; order Lachnospirales; family Cellulosilyticaceae; genus Cellulosilyticum. Next base: position 18,628 of record JARKVN010000055.1, read on the forward strand.
AATTGTGTTTGGTTTATTCCTTTAGGTTTCTTTTTACCTGTTATTTATAAAAGTTTTAGAAGGCATTTTTGGCGCGTTGTTTTTATAGGGGCTGTTACATCAAGTTCTATAGAAATTTTACAGTACGTTTTGTGTACAGGCGTAACGGATATAGATGATGTGATTTGTAACACATTAGGAGCAGCCATGGGATATGGTTTATGGCTTATAGTAGATAAGCTAAGGAAAAGAAGGAATAACTAGTAAGTAATAGGATTGACAAATGAGCATATGCACAATATAATAAATGTGCATATGCTCATTTGTTAGTAAAGAGTGAAGGTATGAAGTAATTTGCCTAAAAGAGTATAGATAATCATAAGGAGATGATACTTGGTGATTTGCCAGTTTTAAGGAGAGGATGAAGTGCCGAGAGTTACAAAGTGTAGACGTGTTTGCATGGAGCCTACTTCTAGGTTATTCAGGTCAGAGAGTAGTGGAAATGAAAAAGTTGTGTTGTGTGTAGAGGAATTGGAGAGCATTAGATTAACAGACTTTGAAGGCCTAGAACAAGGGGATGCGGCAAAGAGAATGGAAGTATCAAGAGGGACTTTTCAACGAATCCTTTATGAGGCAAGACATAAGGTGGCAGAGGCACTAGTAAAAGGAGCTACTATTGTTATAGAAGGCGGAAATTATTCTATTTCAGATACGTCATGCAATATGTCCAAACCATGTAAAAAATGTCGTTTTCTTAAAGAGGAAAAAGTAGAGTAGAGAAGAAATAGGATATACTATATAAAATAAGAAGGAGATGAAAATCATGAGTTCAAACTGTGAAAGTGGCTGCGGAGGTTGTAGTAAAGAATGTTCTTCAAGAAAACCAGACCCAAAAAGTATGTTGGTGAAGCCACATGCTCTAAGTCACATTAAAAGAGTCATTGGTATTGTAAGTGGTAAAGGCGGAGTTGGAAAATCGAGTGTGACCTCTATGTTAGCTGTGGCAATGAAGCGTAAAGGGTATGGTGTAGGGATTTTGGATGCAGATATTACAGGGCCATCTATTCCAAAAGCCTTTGGTATTAATCAGAAAGCTTTGGCAACAGAGAAGGGACTTTATCCTGTACCTTCAAAAAAAGAGATTGATATTATGTCCATCAACCTTCTTTTAGATAAACCAACAGATCCAGTTGTATGGCGTGGTCCAGTTATTGCAGGGGCTGTAAAACAATTTTGGGAAGAAGTTATCTGGGAAAATGAAGACTACTTATTTGTGGATATGCCACCTGGAACAGGGGATGTACCGCTCACAGTTTTTCAATCTATTCCTTTAGATGGTATTATCATTGTGACTTCACCACAAGATCTCGTATCTATGATTATAGCTAAGGCTGTTAAAATGGCTAATATACTTAATGTTCCTATCATTGGACTTGTAGAAAACTATAGCTATTTTGTGTGTTCAGATTGTGATAAGAAACATCAAATCTTTGGAGAAAGTAAAATTGATGACGTTGCAGCAGAACATAAGTTGCAAGTGCTAGCTAAATTACCAATTAATCCAGCTATTGCTAAGGCTTGTGATAGTGGACAAGTAGAAGAAGTAGAGCTTGAAGAGATTAATGAAGTAGCAGAACGTATTGAAGCGTTTTGCAAATAATAGTTAAAAAAGACCCGACTTAGATTAGTAAGTTGGGTCTTTTACTATGTGTGATTAGTAATTACAAACTTGGTGTTTTTCCATTTAAGACATCATCATAAAATTGTTGCTTTGAGTCAATATATGCAATACACTCATTGATTTCATTAAGTTTGCTTAGCAATGCTTCTTTTTTCTTCGCCAAAATGAATTTTCTTTCTGGAATAGAAGATTTGCCAAGTAAACATAAATGGACATACCGACTTCTTTCATTGAGTACATGAAGCACCTCCTAAAAAATTTTTAAAAAGACATTGACCGGTAGTGACTACCGAGTTTTACAATGTCATTGTACGTAAAAAATAGAAAAATCAAGGAGAGATGTATTATGGAATATGTAACATTGAGCAATGGTATTAAAATACCGAAGTTAGGATTTGGAGTATTTCAAATTTCAAAAGAGGAATGTGAACAATGTGTATTAGAAGC
>JARKVN010000058.1 GCA_029851645.1 Cellulosilyticum sp.
CACAAAGAGTAGTGTTTAGCTACTTTTTTTGCATAACACACCATTTTATTTTGTACAAAAAGTGTGTTATGCTATATAATAAGGATTGTGGATTAATATGTCCAAAGGAAGGATTGTATCATGAACAAAAATGACTTAATTCATAGAATCAGAAAAAATATGCCTAAACTTAGTAAGGGGCAGAAGCTTATTGCTAATTATATATTAGAGCACTATGAGAAAGCCGTTTTTTTAACAGCTGCCAAACTAGGAAACATTGTTGGAGTGAGTGAATCAACTGTTGTACGTTTTGCGAATGAGCTGGGTTATGACGGCTATCCAAAGTTTCAAGATGCTTTAGAGGAACTTGTAAAAAGTAAACTAACAGCCATGCAACGTCTAGAAGTGACGACGGATCGTATTGACACAAGACATGTTTTAAAGAGTGTGCTTCAAATGGATGAAGAGAAAATTCGTAGTACAAAAGAGCAGATTGATGAAGAAGCTTTTAATCGGGCAATAGATCAAATCATTGGGGCAAGAACTATCTATGTACTTGGAGTAAGAAGCTGTGCAGGACTTGCAAGTTTTCTAGGGTTCTATTTAAATATTATTTTTGATAATATTAAAGTGGTTAATACCAATAGTATTAGTGAGATGTTTGAAGCCATTCATCGAATTAATGAAGAGGATGTCATGATTGGGATTAGTTTTCCGCGTTATTCCAAGCGTATTATGAAGTGTTTAGAATTTGCACAAAGTAGAAATGCACGTGTGATTGCAATTACAGATAGTTATATTTCTCCTATTGCAAGTTATTCAGATTATGCACTTATTGGAAGTAGCGAAATGGTTTCTTTTGTAGATTCATTAGTAGCACCACTTAGTATTATTAATGCAATCATTGTAGCAATTAGCTTACGTAAAAAAGATGAGATTGCAGTTAATTTAGAAAACCTTGAAAATATTTGGATAGAGTATGAAGTTTATGATGATTCGCATCATGAATTATGGGGATTACCAAATGAACAAAAGGAAAAAATAGATTAGTAATGGGGTGAGATTATGGGTTTAGTAAGTATACGAGGGGCAATTACTGTTTTAAATAATAATAGAGAAGAAATTTTGGAAGCAACAGAAATCGTGCTAAAGGAAATTTTAGAAAGTAATCTAATTAAAATAGAGGATATTATTGGGATTCATTTTAGTGCAACAAAAGATTTAGATGCCGTTTATCCTGCAGTTGCTGCAAGAAATCTTAACATCAAAGAAGCTTCTTTAATGTGTTTTCAAGAACTTTATGTGGTGGGTTCTTTAGAAAAATGTATCCGAGTAGAAGTTCTTGTTGATACAGAGGTATTAACACGTCAAAATGTTAAGCATTGCTATTTAAGAGAAGCCAAACAATTAAGACCAGATTTAGTGAAGGAGTAAAAGATTAATGAAAACATTTTCAATAGCTATAGATGGCCCAGCAGGGGCAGGAAAAAGTACGATTGCGAAACAACTTGCCCATCATTTAAAATGTGTTTATATTGATACAGGAGCAATGTATCGAAGTGTAGGTTATTACTGCTTACAAAATGGAATAGATTATCATGAGGAAGGTGTCGTATGTGAAGCACTTCCTAAGATTCATATTGTACTTAAAAGCTGTGAAGATGGACAACATATTTATTTAAATGATGAAGATGTGAGTTTAAATATTCGAACGAGAGAAGTTTCAGGAGCAGCATCTAAAGTAGCAACTTATGGTAAAGTTCGTAAGGCACTCGTTCAAATGCAACAAGAAATGGCAAAATCACAATCTATTATAATGGATGGAAGAGATATTGGAACGGTAGTATTACCTTTTGCAACTTTGAAAATTTATTTAACAGCTTCTGTAGAAGAGCGTGCACAAAGACGTTATAAAGAGTATATAGAAAAAGGGATGACCGTTTCACTGGATAGCTTAGAAGAAGAAATTAAAGTAAGAGATGCACAAGATATGGGAAGAGAGATTTCACCACTTAAAAAAGCAGAAGATGCAATAGAGTTAGATACAACCTATATGAGCATTAATGAAATAGTTGAAGAGATTAAAACGAAACTGATGGAACGTTTATAGGAGGTTAAACCAATGGAGATTATTATTGCACAAACAGCAGGATTTTGCTTTGGAGTAAAACGTGCGGTAGATATGGCTTATTCTCATGTAGAAGAAGCAAACACCTTTACTTATGGACCGATTATTCATAATGAAGTTGTAACTGGAGATTTAGAGAAAAAGGGAGTATATGCCATTGATTCTATAGAAGGAAAAGAAGTGAAGCAGCTTATCATTCGTTCTCATGGTGTAAGTCCTGAAATTTATGAAGTAGGTAAAGAAAAAGAGATTGATATTATAGATGCCACTTGCCCTTATGTTAAGAAGATTCATCGTTATGTAGAGCAATATTTTAAACAAGGCTATCATATTTTAATAGCAGGGCATAAAGAACATCCAGAAATTCAAGGAATCAATGGTTGGGCTCACAATGAATGCATAATCGCTAAAGACGTTGAGGAGTTAAGGCAAATGAATTTGCCAGATGGCAAATATTTGTTTGTTGCTCAAACAACGTATAAAAAAGAAGTGGTAGATGCTATGGAAGCTTATCTTAGAGAAAAAGGAATGACCTTTGAATATATTAATACGATTTGTAATGCGACAAAGGAAAGACAAGAAGAGGCAGTTTTATTAGCAAGTCAAGTGGACTGTATGCTTATTTTAGGAAGTCCAAAGAGTAATAATACGAAAAAGCTTTATGAAATTAGTTTAAAACATTGTGAGCGTAGTTTTTGTGTACAAGGAGCAGCAGAGCTAAGCTTAGACATGTTTAAAGATTGCCAACGCGTAGGAATTACAGCAGGTGCTTCTACGCCACAATCTGTCATTGAAGAAGTAACTGATTATATAAAAAAATTAGATGCATAAAAAGGGGGGAAGTGTATGAACTATGAAGGCTTTAAAGCACAAGTTTTAGCCATTACAGGTGTTAATTTATCGGCCTATAAAGAAAATCAAATGAAACGAAGAATTGATGCATTGATTAAGAAAAACATGTGTGATGGTTATGATGAGTATGTTAAAGTATTAAAAACAGATTTTAAGAGCCGTGAAGACTTTTTGGCCTATTTGACAATCAATGTAACAGAATTTTTTAGAAATCCCTCTCAGTGGGAAGTTTTAGAGCAACAAATTTTTCCACTTTTATTACAAAAGAAAGGGCATATAAAAATCTGGAGTGCAGCATGCTCAACTGGAGATGAGCCTTATTCAATAGCTATGACACTTTCTAAATTGATGCCAACTAGTCAGATTCAAATTCTTGCAACAGATATTGATAAAGAAGTACTAGCTAAAGCACAAGAAGGGTTTTATATATCAAAAAGTCTAGTGAATCTACCTAAAAGTTTTCAAGAAAAATTTATGATGCCTGTAGAGGGAGGGTATCGTATTAAAGATGAAATAAAAAGGTGCATTACTTTTAAGCAACATAATTTATTAAAGGATCCCTATCCAACAGGAATGGATTTAATCGTTTGTAGAAATGTACTCATTTACTTTACAGAAGAAGCCAAAAGAGAAATCTATACTAACTTCAACAGGGCATTAGTAGATGAAGGAATTTTGTTTGTGGGAAGCACAGAACAAATTATTATGTGCCAAGATTTTGGATTTGAACCTAATAAAATTTTCTTTTATCAAAAAATTAAGAGAGTATAGAGGAGGAAAGGAGTAGGAAAATGGAGCAAGAGATGAAGGAAAATCATTCATCTGGAGATAAAAAGCCTAAAACATGGGATGAAGCGATTTTAGAGCTTAAAGGGTTTATTCTAAATGCTAAGAAAGAAGAATTAAAACAAAAAGCTGAGAAAACAAAGCAAGAAGAAAAATAATAAAGGTACCAGTCAGGAGAAGACTGGTACCTTTTAAGTATTAGAGTATTTTTGAGACGCACTAGGTTTTATGACCTTCCGATTAAAAAGGAGAGAAGAGAGCTGCAAGACTAAGAGCTCAGCTGTGAAATCTAGGGATGTTACATAAGCAAAGCCTTCATCATCATACCAGATAGGTGCAGTGACTTTATAGGTGGAATAGAGCCTTATATAAGAGTCCGATTTTAAAATGACACATTCTTCTTTAGTTGCACGGCGTTTTAAAGGTGCAGGTATAAATTGTGCTAAAGATTTATGCATAAGTTGTTTTTGTGATTCAATGTAATAGTAATTATTAATAGGTTGCAAGTATTGTTTGAGTGTTGTATCTACAACTGGTAGTGAAACAGAAAGTAAATGTCCTTCTTTTTCATAAGTCATTGTCCAATCAAAAGCCTTTCCTGAAAAGGAATGACGAAAAGGCATATTTCCCTCATAAGAAAAACAGATTTCTTTAGAAGATAAGCGATGTTGAGTGCAAACAAACTGATCAAGATGGAGGAGTGTGTGGTAAAGCTCTAGAAAAGCAAGTAAGCTATAAAGTTCATCTTTTTGATGCTTTAAAATAAGGTCACGATATAAAGGCGATTTAGAGGCTTCAAAAGTACGATAGAGCTTTAAAATATCTTTACCTTTAGCACTACTTTGGCGCTGAAAGGATAGAGAAGCCTCTAAAAGTTTTCGCTCTTTACCTAATGGCTTTAATAAGTCTTTCATATCAACTAATTTCAGCTTTAAAAAAGGACTTGTATCAAGTCCATAGCTTTCCATACGACTTAGTAAAAAAGGATAGTCAAAGGTACGACCACCATAGGTATAAATGCTTTGAGTATTTTTTAAGAAGAGGAGAAAACTTTCAAGTAAGTTTTTTTCCTCTTCTTTTGTTTCTAAAAACCAGTGTTTAAGAACGGGATGCTGATGGGAATCTGACAAAGCAACTCCAATACTAATCACTTGATCATGCTGGCGATTTAAACCACTGGTTTCAATATCTAATAAAATGGTGTTTGAAGGTAAGGATAACAAGGTGCTCACCTCGCCCTATTAAAGCTTATGAAGAGCTTTTAAACGACGCTCTAAGGTTAAGTCTAAATGAAGCATATGGGCAGCTTCTTGGTAGAGTTTATAGCTTTTCTTATTAGTAATTGGCTCTTTTAATAAGGCTTTAATAAGAATGTTTTTGGGTGTATGAGCCATATCAATAAATTCCATCACACTCACATCATAACCACAACTTTCTAAAAGTTGTGCACGTAAGCCGTCTGTTACAAGAGCAGCAATACGTTCCTTTAAAATGCCATGTTTTAAGATAGGAGAAAGTGCTGCATTTTCAATCTGTGTATAAGCTTCATGGTGACAACATGGAACGGCTAGAATAACTTTAGCGCCCCAACTTACAGCTTTTTCTAATGCTGCATCAGTTGCTGTATTACAAGCATGTAAGGAAACAACCATATCAACAGGTTGGTTGGTGGTATAAGTGCCAATATCACCTACCTGAAAATGAAGCTGATTATAATTTAACTTTCGGGCTAAGTCTTCACAAAAAGCAATCACATCTGCCTTTAAGTCTAGACCAATTACCTCAACATTTTTATTTAAAATATGAGTCAAATAGTGGTATAAGGCAAAAGTTAAGTAGGATTTGCCACATCCAAAGTCAATAATACGAATAGGCTCTGTTTCTAAAGTCTGACTACAATCAGAGATGAATTCAAGATAACGATTAATTTGCTTATATTTGTCATATTTAGAAGGTTTAATTTGTCCCTTTTCATCCATTAATCCAAGAACTTTTAAGAAGTCCTTAGAAGAGGGGGTATCTAAAATATACTGTTTTTGTCTATTATGTGATAGCGAGGTTGGCTTCTTTAGTGAAGGCGCTTTTTTCTTGATGTGTACATGACCTTTTTTATTAACTAAACATTGGTAATCGTTTTCACTAGTATAGAGCTGAATTTGTTTAAAATCAGTACAAAGCGTTGTGGCTTTAGAGCATGCTTCTGAAGGGGTAATATTTTCATGATAGGCTTTATGCGCTTTAAACTGCTCTAGTTGTAGCATCTTCCTATTTTTAAGTTCTATAGGTTTTAAAACCATCTTTTGATAGTGATCTTTTGTACGTGGGTTGCTCCAAATACATTGGATTAAGGTATCTTCTTGAATGGCTTGTTCTAATAAAGTAATAAATTCATTCATGGTCTTTCTCCCGTTAAATTTACAAAATTGATGGTGCAAATTATAGCATATAATGGAAAAGTAAACAAGGCAAGTAGAAAGATTTAAATAGGAGTAGTAGCTAAACCTAATGAGTACAGGTGCGCTTTAAGTAGGAGTATGATATAGTTAAAGATAAGAAAAGAGGTGATGACGTGTTTCGTCAAGATTATGACAGGCTAAATCCTAAGCAAAAGCAGGTGGTAGATGAACTAGATAAAAATTTACTAGTCCTAGCACCGGCAGGGACAGGAAAGACAAAAGTAATGGCCATGCGGGTGGCAAAGCTCATTAAACACCATAGATCACCAGAACAAATTTTATGCCTAACCTTTACCAATAAAGCAGCAAAAGAAATGAAAGAGCGAATCGAGCTGTATTTACCTAAAGAAGGAAAGGAAATTGTTATTAAGACCTTTCACTCCTTTTGTTATTATTTAATTTGTCATGAGAAAGCAGATTCCCACTTTTCATTTCCCTGTACGATTATGGATGAGTCAGACAGTTTAAGTATTATTCAAAAAATGATTAAGAAAAATGGGTTAAATGATGAGCAGTTATATTATCCTCAGCTCATAAGCTTTTTTGAAAACGTGAAAAGGCATTCACTAACCTTTCCAGTAGAAAAACGTTATAAGTGGAATGAAGTCATTGCAGATTACTTTCAGCAAGAGGGTGTGAATTTCCAAAAAGGTGATCGTTTTATACGTCAATTTGGTCTAAGATTATTTAATACTTATACACGTTATTTAAAGGAAAATAACTGTATTGATTTTATGGATTTAGTAATGGAGGCAAAATACTTATTAGAACAAGAACATATTGCATCCAAATGGCAAAAGCATTTTAAAGTGATTCAAGTAGATGAAATGCAGGATACCAGTATACGTGAATACGAGCTCATTAAAATACTGGCTCAATTTGGCACGCTTTCTTTATTTGGAGATTTTAATCAGACCATCTATGAATGGAGAGGCTCTAATCCACAAAGTATGATTGCGACCTATGAGGCTGACTTTAAACCCCAAATCATAAAGCTTAGCTTAAATTATAGAAGTACGCAAATGTTACTTCAAGCAGCGAATGATTATATTAAAAGTAGTCGACTTTATCCTAGTTTATGTCATGCCAATTCGCATATACCAGGTGAGAAGATTACATTATTAGAAGCAAGTGATGAGCTTCAAGAATGTGCTTTTTTGATAAAAGAAGTTAAAGCTTCTAAAAGAAAGCCGAATGAAATTGCTATTTTAACACGCACCAATCATTATGCCCAAAAAATTTCAGAAGCTTTTATGAAGGCGAATATCCCCTGTACCATTATGGAGGATACCAAGTTATTTAGAAAAAATGAAGTCAAAGAAATTTTAGCTTTTTATGAGTATGCGGTCAATGAGCGTAATGGTTACGCTTTATTAAAAATAGGAGAACACCCATCTATTAACATACCAGAATGGCTCCTTAAAGCACTTAGAGAAACGAAATCCTGTTACATGTATTTACATGATTGGTTTAAAATAGATTCAAAGGATCCTTATCATGACTTGGTAGAGGGCTATGAGAAAAATCAAGTGGTCGTATTAGATGTAGAGTCTACAGGGCTTTCTACAACTTCAGATGATATCATTCAGATTGCTGCCATTTGCTATGGTAAAGAGGGAGTTAAGGAAACCTTAGATATCTTGGTAAAACCAACACGTTCTGTAGGGGACTCTTATGATGTCCACGGTTTTTCAGATGAGCAATTAGAAAAGGAAGGACTTCCCCCTGAAGAAGCACTTGATAGGCTTAGGAGCTTTGTAAAAGACAAGATATTAGTAGGGCATAATATCAACTATGATTTGCAAATTATTAATAGTATGATGAGTCGCTACAAAAGACCACCATTAGAAGGGCATCCAGTTTATGATACGTTAGACTTAGCATATAAAGTGTATCCAAAGCTTTCCAATCATAAATTAGAAACGTTATCTAAGTTCATTGTAACACAGGCTCAGCCAAATCATAATGCCATGCAAGATATATTAGCAACTAGTGAAGTTTTAACACATTTATTAGAGCAGATATTAACAAGGAAACAGGAGCGCCTAGAAAAAATAGAAGCATACTATTGTTATATAGAAGAATATAAAGAAAAAATGGTAGAAATGATAAGCTATTTAAAACAGCATACTCTAGAGCAAGGGATAACTTTCTTAATGAATACATGCCATTTTAAAGCACACTATGATAAACATCAGATGGAAAGTATAAGAGCACTTTATCGTATTGCGGCGGCTTTATATAACCCAGAAGTATCCTATCAAGATAACATCATTAATTTACTGGCATTTTCTGCTCTACATTATAGTGAAATAGAGCAAAGTGATTTGTTTAAGGGGCGTATTCCCATTATTACGATTCATCAGGCGAAAGGGCTTGAATTTGAAGAGGTTTATGTTGCAGGATGTAATGAACGCATCTTTCCTTCTTATCGTAGTTTAAAGAATCATTATTTAACAGAAGAAATGAGATTATTTTATGTTGCAATGACAAGAGCAAAGCAAAAGCTTTATTTATCCTATCATTTAGGGGCTAAAAAAAGTATTTTTTTAGATCAAATTCCAAATGACTATAAAACGACAAAAAACTATAGTGAATAGTGTATTTTTTAGATATAATAGAAGAAGACAGACTAAATAAATGGAGGAACTGACTGAATGAACAAAGACTACACAATAATAAAAATGGAGAAACAAAAAAGTATTGCACTGATTGCACATGATAATCGTAAAAGAGATTTAATTGAATGGGTACAAAATAATAAAGAAATTCTAAGTAAGCATTTTCTTTGTGGGACAGGAACAACAGCAAAGTTAATTGCAGCAGAAACAGAACTACCTGTAACAGCTTTTAATAGTGGTCCATTAGGTGGAGATCAACAGATTGGCTCTCGTATTGTAGAGTGTAAGATTGACTTTATGATTTTCTTTTGGGATCCACTTGCTTCACAGCCACACGATCCTGATGTGAAGGCATTACTTCGTATTGCCGCCTTATATGATGTTCCCGTTGCTACCAATCAATCAACAGCTGACTTTTTAATTACATCACCACTTATGAATGATACATATGATCGTAAGATTATTGATTATGCAAAACGTATTAAACAAAGAACCATACAATATGCAGAACATAATACATTGACATCAGAATAAATATAGGTAAGATGAAAACTTAATTGAAACAATATACAAAATAGTCTAAATCAAAACAATAAATATTGATTACTATAATCTATTGCAAAAATATTAAAGGCTATGGTATGATGAGTTTAGAAGAGGTTGTATACAATATACAAATACACTAGAGATGAAAATGAAAGGGGTGAAGTAGAAAGAGCGAAAAGACTTTTTCTACAAGAGCATATGACATATTGGAGAAATTTTAAACCAGGTAAATGGGAAAATGAAATTAATGTAAGAGACTTTATTGTAAACAACTACACAGAGTATACAGGAGACGATTCATTCCTTGCAGGTCCTACACAAGATACTTTAGATCTTTGGCAGCAACTTAGTGAAT
>JARKVN010000026.1 GCA_029851645.1 Cellulosilyticum sp.
AAGGTGCCATCCTAAAGCAGCACCTATGTATTTAAAAATCAGATTTGTTATTCTATATCCCACTCTCTTCCTAGTTCATCACAAATCGTTTCAGTACAATATAAAAGACTATTGATAACAAGCCTAGCTTCATCTTTTGCCTTACACTTACTTAACATTTCAGCTATCATCATGCAATATTTCATGTCATCAAAATATATTCTTCCATTTTCTTCCTACCATCAATTCCTCCAAAAAACAAATTTTATCGACTTATTTCTCGAAATTTGTTATAATTTATCTAATTATTAAAGAAATGAGGTATTATTATGTGTGAAACTGAAACTACAAATACTAATAATTTTTCACTACTTAATATTGCTACTCCAAAATTTTTAGATGCTGCAACTACTCCTGCTGCTAAAGAAATTGGAGATACATTGGGTAACATCTTTCATGTAATATTTTATCCATTTAATAGATGGTCAGATAAACTTAGACTTAAACACCAAGCAGAATTAAAAGCTTATGCTACAGATATTGAGCAAGAACTAAATAAAATCCCTGTTGATAATCTCTTAGATCCACCTATCGACGTTGTTGGACCTGCTCTAGAAGCATCTAAATATTACATTAATCATGATGATATTAGGAAAATGTTCGCTAAGCTTATTGCAGCTTCTATGAATTCTGATACTCAAGATTTAGCACATCATAGTTTTGTAGAAATCATTAAACAACTTTCTCCTCATGATGCAGCTTTTGCCAAATTATTTATTGAAACTCCAGATTATTCAATCCCTGTAGGTAAGTACATAGCTCATACTTACGATGAGAAAACCTTTGTAATAAGAGATAATATTTTAAGACCTATCAGTTGTTCTAATAAATCTGATGTAGAAGCTGAGATGCTATCTAATGAATTAGATGCTATTAGTCTTACTAATCTTCTTCGACTAGGCATAGTAGAAAGAGACAGTGATTATAGAAGAGACTCCTTTGATGATTATCTTATCTGTGATGATTTCTTCTACTCCGAATTAAATGACTTTATTTCCGGAATTTCTAACACGGAAACTTTCTTTTTCCCTGAGTATATACCTATGTTAGATGATGTAAGTGAGATCGAAGTGTCTACAAGCGTTTATAAACTTACAGCTTTTGGAACTGCATTTATGCATATTTGTTGCTCTGAATAATTATATAGCTATACTTATTTTCTAATTCTTGAGTTTATAAGTATAGCTATTTCCCGCTTTATGCTTTACTTCATCCTTTCAAAAAATTATTTTATTTATCAAAACCCCCTAAGCGTGCATACACTTCAATCACGCTTGCAAAACACTCAATAGCATCTTTGCCGCTCATGTTCCACATACCCATAGATACATTTATTTCTCCATTACCTAATTCGGAAGTACTAATAATCATTCCCTTTTCTAACTCTTTGCTTGTACCATCATCATAGGTAACCATGACATTTTTAATCACTTTTTCTTCTTCCATCTCTATTCCTCCCAAACTTATATTTTAAATATTAATAACTAGTTCGTAGCCATTTATCTCAAAATCATCTGCTATCGCTAAATCACCTTCTTCATAATCCATATGACAATACACTCTTACTGTCATAGCTTGTAGCTCTTCATCCGTGTACTGGTCTAACATTTCTTTTACTTCAAAAGCATTTAACATATTCCTTTTATTCCTCACAAACTCTGATTTGTTTTACTCTTGAGTTTCTATGATATTCATCACTTTTTCAACTGTCTTATCATAAAAAGCCTCAAATAAGTCTTGGAGTACAATTTCTTTATCATTTAAATCTAATGTTGACAGTTCATCCCAATCACCTTCTCCGCCTAACTCGCCTAGTGCTTCTAAAAATGATTCGTGCACCTCTTCCTGTGTCCCTGCATACTCGCACCCTCTACTAAGTATTTCTTCAATTTCATCTATTACTTTCTTTGATATCTTTGCCATAATTATTTCTCCTCTCTCAATTTTGGATTTTATTTAGTTAAAACCTTCTTATAAACGTAACAACCATCCAACCACACACTATAATAAGTGAAGTTAATACAATTGTTGTTCCCACGTCCATATCTCATTCTCCTTTTGCGACCGACATTTATGTCGTTACCAAATTCTTATTTTTTTACTTTATTTAACTGTGTGACATGATATACTAAAATTAAAAAGGAGTAGCTTCATGATTTTTTTTAAAAAAGACCGCAATACGAAATTCGCTATTTTTGCAGCACTTTTTTTATACATTGTACTTTATATACTGAATTTAGCTAACATTACTCTGCCAATTCTGTTCGGTTCCCTGTTCTTCGTTTATTTAGAGACACGTAAATAACCTATAAAAATTCATTTTGTTTATTCTAGCCTTTCAGCTATAGCTCTAATAACTGGAACGCTTACACCATTTCCAGCTTGCTTATAAAGTTGACTATCACTACATACTTTAGCTGCCTTTTCATAATCAATATCTTCCCAACCTTGAAGTCTCCAGCACTCTTTTGGCGTCAACCTTCTTATCCTACATCCATCAAATATGCCTTGATTACAGCTACATGTAAGTGTATTAGCTATCCCTTTTCCAACTCTACCTCTTCTAGTTTTGCTATTAGGTTGTTCTAAATTAATACTATCTCCTTCTTCTGCTATAGCATATCCTTGTTTTGTAGCTTCTCTAATCATAATCCCATTCCGATCCTGTGCTGTTAGTGTAAACATAGACTCTCCATCTTCCTTAATCCTTCGTCCATTTTGACGTTTTTCTTCCCTATCTGGAGTCAGTACAGCTCTAACCAATATTTTAGAACCTTCCCCTTTATTAGTTGTTAATGTTGGTGCTATTCCTCTTGAATCATAGACATTTCCATTCATCCCTTTTGAACTTGGATTAATATTGCCTATAAGATACAATCCTGTCTTGGCCCCTTGTCCTCCACCATTTGCACTAAGTGATACACTTATTCCTTCTGAATCATAAACTCTATTTCCTTGACTTCCTCCAATTAGCTGCTTAATAGTTTTTTCATTGCTTCCTCCGATAGGAAATACTTTTCGTCCACTTCCTCCTCTAAGATGTCCAATAATGAACACTCGTTCTCTATTTTGTGGCAATCCGAAGTTTTTAGTATTAAGAAGTTGCCATTCTGCATCATACCCGATTTCATCCAACTCAATGAGAAGTTTAAGGAAGTCTGTTCCTCCATTAACACTAAATAGGTTTTTAACGTTCTCAATAAATAGGTACTTGGGTCTACTTTCTTCTTCCGTATCTCTAACAAGTCTTGTAACTGTGAAAAACAAACTCGAACGTTTTCCATCGAATCCAAGTTGCTTTCCCGCAACGCTGATGTCTTGGCACGGGAATCCGAAACACCATACATCTGATTTAGGAAGCTTATTTGCTCTGACGTCTCTAATATCTTTTCCAAACCATTCATACTCCTTTATATCATGTATTGCTTCATAACTCTTATTTGCAAATTTATCCCACTCACAATGTCCTAGGCAAGTATGTCCTGCCTGTTCCATACCTCTTCTAAAGCCTCCCACACCTGCGAAGAAATCCAAAAATGTTAGTCCCATACTTACCTCCTTTCCACATAAACAAAAGTTAAATTGTTCTAGCAGTTACTTCTAATTGGTAAAATATATGTTTTCATTCTCAAGCTGCAGTCTTTATGAGTTACTTCTAGCGGAGTTAGAACATTTTTACCTGGTTGTTTTCTTATTTCAACCCTGTCATATTTGCCAAACTTTTTAAGTGCATCAGATAGAAACTCTTTCTTCAACATAATCGTTTCCTTTTCGATTTCTTCCTGTCCTTTTATAAACCCATCAATATCCCATAACTTTCCTTGAAAGCGCTGAGGAATAGTAAGCTTAAATTCACTTGGATAAAACACAACTTCAAGGTTATTTTCTACCAGGTCAATGGATACTGTGTCATTAAATTTGGGTATGTACATATTTTCAAAGCTTGCTTGAAAGTCCTTGTTACTTACAACATCTATTTCATCAACTTCTACTCTATATCCATCTAGGGACCACATTCTAAACTTGTCCCCTCGAACATCCATATTTATAAACTTTAATGCTGGTCTAGTATCTTCCTTTGCTACAGCTAATTTACAAGCATTAACCATCTTTTTAAAATCATCTACATTTAATTTAATAGCCATTTTATATATTCTCCTTTTTCTAATTGAATCTTTTAACCTAGTAACCTACCTATTTCTTCTAAGATTTCCCATTCAAGCACTGTATTAAATCCTTGCTCTTTCAGTTTTTTTAACTTATCTTCTATATTCGTTAAACTAATCAGAAACTCATACTGTGTCTTTCCTGAATTGTATTGCTCAATGATTTTTTGCTTTTCTTGCCTACACTCTAGTAAATTTAACTTGTCATCAAAAAATTGTTGATATAAGCATCTACTTGCCTGATAATAAGCTTGCTCATAGCCAAGTAGCATGGGTGGCATTTGTCCACCATTTTTAGCTAACTTATCAAGTTCTTTAATATCCATCTCATCACACTCCTATGCTCACTTGATATGGCTTATTAATAAGTTCGATCCCAAAATATACCTGCCCTGTCGATTTCCTAAATTTTTCATATTTCTTACTTATTTCTACTCCAAATTTACGATTGCTCATTACATATTCATTATTAGTATTTGCCCAATCTGTATACGCTTTATATAATTCACTTGCTGGTATTTCTGCATCCTCATTATTTCGTGTACAATTCTCTAAAAATGCAGTAACAACATCCATTTCATTCCTATACTCTGCAGTAGCTTTTTTAATAGAAGCTGGTACTGCCAATCCTTCTTTTAAATACATAAGAAACCCTTCAACCGCCCAAGCCAAAATACCTGGTGTTTCTTTAAGTAACTTATGCTTTAGATTTTTATCCTGCTTTTCTTCTGGTATTTGTACTTCAAAAGGAATTAACCTCATACGTCTCCAAATACCATTATCAGTTCCTCTAATAATAGGCTTATGGTTAGTGCTTAACCAAATTTTAAACTGTGGTCTGAATTCAAACTCATTCCCATATAATCTACGTGCTGTTACCCGATCCTCTCCCGTAAGTTGCTTTATCAGTCCTTCGTTTAGCTTTACTCCCTCGTTTGGCTCACTACTAGTTACAAATCTAGCACCTATTAAACGTGCGATATCTGAATTAGCTTGTCCAGAAGCTGTGCTACCTTTAACCATTAAAGAATCCGCCTGAATATTGCTTGCATAAGAACCTGCTATATGTGCAATAGTTTCTATAAATACACCCTTACCATTCCCACCAGTACCATATAGAAAAAATGCTACTTGTTCTGCAGTACTACCTGTAAGAGAATACCCTACAGCTTTTTGAATGTATCTTATTAATTCCCTATCTCCTGCAAAAATAGTTTCTACAAACTCTGTCCATAGAGGACAATCACATTTATCCGTATATTCTGTTAGGCTCATTTTGGATATGAATCTATCCGCACTATGTTGTAGAAGCTCTCCTGTTTTCATATTCAACACGCCATTGGGAGTATTAAATAAATATAAATCTGTATCTAAATCTTTATTTTCAATTGGACTCATATGCTCTGCTTCTTTTATTAAATTGGTCTTTCCTTTTGAAGACCTAGCACTTTTTATATGTTTCTGAATCACTTTTAACATGTCACTATCATCTGGATCGCACTGCTTAATAAGTTGCTTATGCATTTCTAAAATAAACTTGTCAGCATAAGCTTTCACTCTATTAGTAGTATCATCACACCACTTACGCCCATCATAATACATCCATTGTTTGTTGGTGTAGTTATATCTCAGTTCGTCACCAAACATATCTAAAAACCACTCTGCATTACCAGTGTCATCAAGACTATAGGACTTTTGGATTTTAGGCTTTTCTGTCCCTTGAATAGTTACTGAGTAACCATCATCTGCTTGTTGTGGTGTATATACTTCTCTACACTCTCTTATAGCCTTATTAAGAACCATTGCACCATAAGTTGTACCACTTTGTTTTCTGTCCCATTTATCACGCATAAGTCCTGATGACCTCATAATTGCATCCATCTTATAGTAGTCACACCCACACCAGAACGCTAACATATTACAAAATGCCATGTCAGCCTCAGACTGTGAGGGATACCAGCCTTGCCACTGTCCACTATAAAGCATCCGAAATGCTTGACCTTGATTACTTTGGCTTGCTAATCTAATAATTTCTGAATCATCTATTTCTAGCTGCTGAATTTGTTTAACCCCCTTGGAAGATTCACCACCGATATACTTTTCATGTAGTGGCTTAATTGCATTTGTACAGTCCTTAACTTCAGTATACTCACTTGCCGGGCAAGCTGTCATAATGAAGAATCGTCCTTCTTGATACATCTCAACATTCGCTTTACGTCTACCACCTCTAGGCAGTTCACCCTTACATATAATATGAATCCCTTTACCTGACACACTATATTCTGCATAACTCTGCAATCCATGAATAAATTCACTTACAATATTATTTGTATCTCCATGTTGATAAGCATCTATTTCATCACTAATGCCATCAATATCTACCCCGAAATATGGTTTAGAGAAGAAAAAGCCTAAGCCATTAAAGTTATACTTTCTTAGCCCCTCTACTGCTTCTTCATATGTACACCATGTCTCAGGATTATTGGACTGAGCATTGCCACCAGTCTTAGCATTTTTAGGTATTTTCTTAGGTTTCTCTGGTCTTGCCTCGTCTTTTATAAGCTGATAGCAACACCAGTTAGGAACTTGTTTAAGTTCCTCTGGTATGCTATTAGGTTTTAAATTAACCATAGCTTAGGCTCCTTTCTATTTAAAATGGTAAATCGTCATCATTTTGTGGTTGTTGTACATGATTCTGTTGTTGATTTCCAGTCCATGCTTGACCTGTTCCTGCTACATTCTGCCCATTGTTGTAATATCTATTATCTCCCTGATTAGTAGGTCCACCATTTTGATTTCCATTTCCTTGGTTCCCATTATCTTGCCACCTATGCTGACATTGAGGGAATTTAGTAGCTGAAATAAATGAAACTCGTTCCTTTTGCTCACCGTTATACTCTTCCAGCTTGACTGTTGCTAATACTGGTCTGTTCTGAATAAACCTTCCCCAGTCAGCAATGCTATTGAATGAAGCCCCATTTTGAACTCCTGCATGTTTACTAATCGTATTAATCTGCTTAGCATACATGCCTTTTTCTCTAGTAGTTGGTGTATCCCAAATGGTATACCAGATATGTTTATTCTTATATTCTTGATTGATATCATTACGCACAACTAGCTCAACTTGAATATAAGGTGTCCCTTTTTGTTGTGAAGCTCCTTCTGTAACTTCTTTAATAATCACCTCATAATCACCAGGTTTAATAAGTCCTTGTTGTTCTTGAATATCATTTGTATTTACTGTAAATGCCATAATTTAATTCCTCCCATTAATCGAATATTAATTGAAGTGCTTCTTCTACACTTCTTGCTGTACCAGCAATATAACCAACACAACGCATTCTTGATAAAAACTGTTTTTGCTCCTTGCTTAATTTGCCTTTAGGTGTCTTAGTTTCTATAAACGCAACTTTTCCATCATTTCCAAAGTAAATCAGGTCAGATAATCCCTTAAACCCACACTGTACACGCCCACCGTATTCTGTGTAGAAATTACCTACATTCTGTCTTATCACTAAACCATGCCTTGATAATGCCACTCTAATTTCATTCTGAATCGTTGTTTCTGACTTCATCTATAGTCCTCCTAACTAATTCATTAGATGCTAAAATAATAATCTGGTTCAATTCATGGATAGATAAGACTTCAAAGTCCTTTATGCTTAAATGAGTTAATAAATCTAAATAATTATTATCATCCATCATTCTATCCTCCAATCTTCACACCATAATTTCTGCTATTCCAAAAGTGCCAAGCATAACCTGTTTTCTTACCATTTTGCTTACACCACTCAACACACTCTTGATAACTATTACATTCAGATATATTGCTTTTAGTCTTTGCTATTTCTCTTGCCTGTGCCTTCTCCGCCTCCTTAATTTCTTGAAGCTGTACCTCTTGCATCTGTTCCAGCTCCCTACGCTCAATGACATACGGAGTATCACAATAAGGGCAAGTATCATATTTGTTTTCAAATGTACCAAAGCAATTTTTACATGTTCTAACTATTAGTTTACCTTTTTCGTCAGTAGACAGCTTTCTAGCCTTCTGTTTTTTGTCAAGCCCCCACTCCCTATCATCATCTGGCATTCCATGACGTAAATAATTACCTACATGGTCTATGATAATAGCCGTCTTACCTTCCTTATATCTCATACAACGCATTGATTGTTGAATATATAAACTAAGTGATTTAGTAGGTCTTAAAAGAATAACAACATCACATGCCGGTACGTCAAATCCTTCTGATATAAGACCTACATTGCATAAGATACGACATTCTCCTGCCCTAAACTGCCTAATAATATCTGCTCTTATGCTTGGCTCAGTATCACCATCTATATGCCTAGCATTAATGCCATTTTCTCGAAACATCCTAGCCATTTCTTTACTGTGTTCTACATTTACGCAATAGCAAATTCCTTGCTTCCCATCTGCTAATCTTCTATAGTATTTAATTACATCCCCATAAATTTTATTTTGATTAAGAATCTGATCTACTTCATGGATATTGAAATCACCTGCTACTGAATGTACTTTAGAGAAATCAGCAAGTGTAGGTGCATAATATCTATAAGGTGATAAATTACCCATTTCTATCAACTGTTTTACTGTTGGTCCTTCTATTAGAACATCACATACTCCCTGCAAACCATCACCTCCTAATCTACAAGGGGTTGCAGTAACAAATATCTTAGGTATCTGTATGAAGTAGTCATAAATCTTACGATAGGTATTAGCTTTGCAATGATGACCTTCATCCGTAATTATTAGTGAATACTTAGGAAGCTTTTCTAAACGTCTGCTTGCTGTTTGGACCATCATCACATCAGCTAATTTCTTATTCACACCATACTTACGAAATGTTGCTTCTATCTGCTCACATAACTCTTTACGATGTACTAAAAACAAAACCCTATTATGCTTGTCTGTAGCTCCCTTAGCAATATCTGCAGTGATGATCGATTTCCCCCCACCACATGGAAGCACTATGCAGGGAGATTTATAACCACTCCTTAAGGCTTGCTTGCAATTATCAATGAGATTTTTCTGATAGTCTCTAAGCTGAAACATTAATACTCTGCCAACCTTTCAAGCACCTTCACAATATCATTTTCAATCTCATCTTCAGTAAATGCTCCCATTGGTGTCTTAGCTGTACTGTTCTTAGCATGTGTTTCAAATAGGTACTTGCCATTAACTGCTTTGGCATATAGAACAGTAGTAAACTTACTTTCAAGGCAAATCTTATCAATTTTCTTGCCTGAAGTTTTAATTCTAGTAAAGTAAAATCCTGAATCATCACGCTCTGTTTGTGTATGAGCTGTAAAGATGATTGTTAAATCTTCACGATAACATGGTGCCTTATCAACCAAATCCCAAATACATTGTGCAAGATCTACCCACTTATCAAATCCTTTTTCTTTAGCCCTACGCATTTCATCCCCAACCATAATTCCATTCATGGTGTCTACAATTACATGTTTGATATTTGGGCACTTATCACTAATTCCTTGAATGATGCTCATAATCTGTTTTGCATCATCTGTTTGCTTATAGTTCTTAACATTAGAGTTATACTGTTCTCTCCACCCCTTCCAGCTAAGACCTTTCTTATCACAATCAATGTAATACGTTTCTTGCGGATTAAGGTTTCTCATTGATGTTGTTTTACCTGCTCCCGATTCTCCCATAATACAAATAACTTTACTCATTATCTAATCACCACCTGTTCATCTACTGGAAGGATACTTAAGCCTTCAATCTCAAGAATTTCACCTGTTTCTGTATTAATAATCGAACCATCTTCTTGAATTTCAAGTTTTGATTTAAGGCTTGTCCAATCAAAATCCTTTACCTCCTTAACCTTTATGTACTCTGTGAGTCCTGTTGTTTCTGCATTTTCAAGTAATACTTTTTTATCATAATCAAGTTTTACAGTAGCCTTTTTGACTACTACATCACCACTTAAAAGAGTTACTTTAGCTTGTGTCTTAGTTTCTTTACTTGGTACTTGGTCAAATAAAGTTCTTATTTCACTTACAAGTTGATTTCTTCGTGAACCTATCTTTTCTGCCTTATTAGCGAAACTCTGCTTAATTTCTTCAACTCGTACTTCTAGTAAAGCGTTTAGCTCTGCTTCTTCTTGATCTAACATACGAATCTCATAAACTCTTTCATCCATCTGTGCTTGTACTGCAATAACTCTTTCATCTACTTCAACTTTTTTTACTGCCATTATTATTCCCTCCCAAGGATTTCACGATTTTGTTTTCTTAAATCACTAACTGCTTTATCTATATCCTTAATTAATCTCTGTCTCATTTGCTCAAGATCTCTAATCTCATTCTGATTTCTAGCAATAATACATTGATCCCCATATGTAAGATTATTTTTCATTGTCATGTCTTCTTTCATAGGCTATTCGATAAGAAATAACTTGTGTACAGCTAATATCTGCTATTTCAGCTATTTCTAAATTTGTAAGACCATCCTCTATTAACTTAAATACTTCTTTGTTCTTATCAGCCTGATTTTTTTCTTCACATGTAGTATGGTTTTCAGTACTTTTGGACATAATTGATTCTCTGTATTTTTTATTTACTGCCATATTGCCCCTCCATGAAAAATGGTGCTATAATAATATTGAAAATTTATTTTTACATACATTACTTAAGTTTGCCGACTTAAATAATGCTTTTTTCTTTGCTAATCTTCCATCTAAAACCGATGGAAGGTTTTCCTTTTCTAGCGGCTTCACATATAGATTTAATATCTGTATAGTTAACTTTAGCTGCCTGTGTTAATGTACTGTATTCTGCAAGAACTTCTCCCGTATCCATATCTAGCTGTTGAACTTCTATTGCATTGATTGGAACACATTGTTTTACTATAAGTTCATTCTTCTTTATAACACCGAGGTTCTCAACTCGATTATCAAATTTATTACCACTTAAATGGTAAATAACATATCCTCTAGGAACTTCACCCACGAAGAGTTTATACACCCATGTACTGACGGTATAGCTCTTGGGACACCCATTGATTCTAATCGTTATTACTTGAGCTAAACTTCCCCTGTTATAGTAAGGTAATCTGTAAACGAATCTATCGGGCTGACATTTTAAATACGACCTATACCTTCCATAACTACTTACTTGCCATAAGCTGTTCGGAATATCTCTCCACACTTCATCTTCTATAACCTCTTTAGCAAGCAGTTCTCTAAACTTGCTTAATGGTGTGTCTAGCTCTAAAAGATAACAGTTCAAGCATTTAATTCTCCTGCCTATAGATGTTCTTACAGAATTTACTGTTCTTCCTGTAATGCCGGCAACCATATTTAAGTCAGTAAGCTTTCTTTCTGCTGTACGAGGGTCAAATAACCAAACTTGCTTTGCCATAGACTCTACCTCTCCTTATGTACTTCAATTTTTATGTCGCTATCACATTTATGGATAAATACTGTAACTTCGGTTGTATCCCTTTCAACTAGCCAGTTTTCCGGATTAAGATGTTTACTAGCAAGTAATATCTTCTGCTTCTTAGTTAGACTTTTTCCATGCTTCATTTCTTCTTTTTCTCCTTTCTCTTTTAGCAATCCGAGGTTGTCCAACACACCAAGACATACATAAAATAACTGCTAAAAGTAGAATGTATTCTTTAACCATTGAATCCCTCCTGTATATCTACAATCTTTGCATCCTTGCCATACTTAATGAGCAAGAAATTCAACCAATCTATTAGTTGTGTAGCATTACCGATAAATCGCATTAATACCACACTCCCGACTTTGTGTAATGCAGCCATTCCCCATTCCTAAACGTAACCTTTAAATAGTTACCTTCCCACGAAACGCTAACTGCTTGCCAACTCTCCTTGTTTTCTACGCTTGCTAGATGCTCTGCATATGTACTAGCAAATAATTCTTGCTGCTCTTTAGTAAGCTTTTTAAATCCCTTAATTTTTCCTAGAGCCATCACTTCTGTTCCTCCTTATACCAACCTCTGTATACCTGCTTTCCGATTCGCATAGACTTATTGTTATAACCAAACTCTTTAATCAATTTAGAGAAAGCACATTTCCCAAGTCGTCTTATTCCTGAACCTTCACAGTAGGCTACATAAGTTTGGTAATAGTCATTAATGCTCTGCCCTACTGGACTATAACTCATTACGAATCGCCCAACCTCTTCTTTAAATTCATCTAGGTTTACCAGTCCAGCTTTACTTGTGCCAATTAATCCTTCTAACCCCAACGTAGGCATATCGTATTTTTGCAATATGGCTAATGTCGCTCGAATCTTGTCCACCCTGCTTAGATGAATCAATCCTAAAATCTTTCCTAACTCCTGTATCTCTTCATCATAGCCTTGTATGTGGTATTGGTGTTTTAGTGCTTGCTCCAACATTTCTATGTACTGGACGGTCTTATATCTAACTACTGCCGACTCTTTGTTTAGCATCTGCAAGGCCCCAGCTTTATTCATGGAGTAGCAGGGTTGTTCTCTTCCATACATATCTTGATATGAGATGTCGGAAAAATTTCCGTCATCTTTGATGCCTGCTTTTTCAAGGGCTTCAATTTCCTTCTTAATTGACTTTACTAAGTCATAATGTTGTTTCTTGGTTCCATTACCTTCTTCTTTTCTAAAGGTGTTAATGACTTCTACTAACTCAACGCTAGTAATTTTTAATTCACTATCTTTACCCTGTAAAATTACTGGTGTATTATTACTAGGTATCAATGTGTTATTCATTGTTATTTTCCTCCTGAATCCACTCTATAAATACTTCCTTTTGGCTCCTAAGTTGTTCTCTTAGATAGATATTTAACTTCTCGGGAGCCTTATTTTTCACTTCAAAACATATGTATCCTTTATTGATTGGCACATCACATGGCCCTCCCGACGGATACATTCCCGACTCACTGACCCTGAATCCAAAAGATTGTAAAACCTCAGCTATAACAGACTTTCCTAAGCCAGTACCATAAAAATATACTTTTGCATTTACTCTTAAAGCTTCCTTAAATACTAAAATCTGTTCCTTTGTTAATAAATCATTTAGGAATTCACCCCAAGTCATCATTTCTTGACTTTCTGGTATGGTTGAGCCTTGTACTAAAACACTACTCATTTGTTTATTCATTGTTATTTTCTCCTGAATCTAAGCTTTAGGTTTGTATCCTTTAGCAAATTCTATGTGGCTTAAAATGATTTCTAGGTCTTCATTTGTAAGACCTTTTTTCTCTTTTAATCTTACAAATGCACTCATATCTTCCTTTAAGGGCTTAAATCTTCTCCACATTACAGGCACAGTATGTACAGAGCAAGTACTTTCCTTCCTTAAAATTATGTTTTTAAATATCATCCACCTTATTTTGCATCTTATCTTTAGTTCCCTAATCATTTCATTTACTGACATTTTGTTACGCTCCTTTTTGTTCTTTATCCATTAAACTTTTAAGAACTGGAACAACATTCCCGTAGTATCTCCACGTTTCAACCTGTTTGTTAGAATACTGCGACTTATCCCAAACCATTAGCCCATATTCTTCTGTTTTAAGATTATGCTTGTTAGCAAGTGAGCCAACTTTGTGAGCTGTTATACCTAACTTCTTTCCAATTTCTGCTGCTGAATAAGTTTGACGTTCAGCTCTGGGTAATGGGATGAGTGGTTTGCCATTTAATGCTTCTGTAGCCTTGCTGTACATAATTTGTTGGTATGTAGGAATATTTACTCTATCAGCTATCTTTAAATAGACACTTGCTTCTCTTACTTTTGCATTGATAAGTCTTGCTTCTATTTCTTTAGTCTTGGTATCTACTCGTGGTTTAGGTTGTTGCTTAACAGCTTCCCTTAACTTAAAATATTCATCAATCAACCTGTCGTGTATCTCCCAAGCTAAGTCCGTATCCATGATTTTGATTAGCTTTGCGTATCCTCTCTCGGATAGGAGGTAGATGTGTTCAGCTTGGGTTATTGCTTGTTTGGAATAACCTAGTTTTAGGAATAAGTCCAACGTATCCGTATCAAGGATACGTTGCTTTAAGTCAATAAAATCAATACCTTCCTTAAATCGTTTAATGTTATCATTAATTCTTTCTCTAACTTTAAATTCTTTTATACTATGTATTTCAGCCACCATCTTATCTGTGACTACTTTTTGATTTTCACCAAATCCACCTTCAACTACTGGGATTTGTTTGTTCATAAACTCTTGAGTTCCTTTTAAAATTACTGGTGTGCTATCACCTTGTGCTAATGTACTACTCATCTGTTGTTTCATTGTTACCATCCTTTCCTACGTATTCGTAAAATAATTTGGGACTTATGTAATAACTCCATTTCTTGCAACCTTTTCTTTTATTGGCTACTCCAAAGGGTAAACTTCCATCTTGCAAGCACAACCTGATAAATTGTGGAGATTTACCCATTATTTCAGCAGCCTTTTCAACTGATATGCGTTGCTTCTTCATTTCTTTTCCTTCTCTTTGTCACTATCCATACTATTTATTACTGATATTCCCCAAATTATTCCAGCAACATGAATTGCTTGCTTTTCATCTAATGAAAATGATGTTTTGACTATTTGTTCAATAGCTTCTTCCCTCGTTTTCACCATATTTACCCTTCTTTCTTCATTGTTTTCTTAGAATACTATATTATGTTGTCACCTTTTTGTTGACTATGAAAGAATATTATCACCCTTTGAAAGTTTAGTCAACACTTTTTTGTTTACTTTGAAAGTTTTTTGTGTTATTCTAATTTCAGAAAGGAGGTTTTATATGAATGAAAGACTCATAAAACTGAGAAAAAAACTTGGTTTGACTACTAGGGTTTTTGGAGAAAAAATCAATGTTTCAGCTAGCACTATCACTAATCTTGAAAAGGGCACAAGGAATATAACAGATAGGACAATATCTGATATATGTAGAGAATTTAATGTAAACGAAACGTGGTTACGTACTGGTGAGGGTGAAATGTTCTGTGAAATATCAGAAGATGAAGAGCTAATGAGAATCATGGCGATGGCTACTAAAGTTGAAAATAAAGAACTTAGAGAGGCACTTTTGCTATTGCCAAAACTAACAGATGACCAATTAATATTTCTAGCTGAGCTAATAAAAAAATTAAAGGGTTAAGCCATATTTGACCTAACCCTTCCTATATTCTTTTATAAATATTAACAGCATTTTAAATAACCGTTCATCCTCTATACTCTCAATCAATTTAATTAACTCTTGCTTCAAGTAAATCCCTCCAGTGCAAAAACAAACAAACGTTCTATTTGATTTTATTATACTTATTTATAATTATTTAGTCAAGTTATATATTATATAACAGTATAAAACAAATAACCTCTTAAAAACTTATAGTGCAAAGGAGATGATACACATGAAAATGAGAAATCCTAATGGATATGGATCTGTTTTTAAACTTAAAGGAAAACGACGTAGGCCGTGGATAGCAAGAGTAACAATTGGATGGGAAAAAAATGCTGAAACCGGAAAGGTTCGGCAAATATATAAAGCAATCGGATATTTTGAGAAACAAGCGGATGCAATTAATGCCTTAGCCGAATACAATAAAGATCCCTATGACTTTAACGAAGCAAGTATAACTTTTAAAGAGTTATATGAAAAATGGTCGCCTAAGCATTTTGAGAAGCTTAATTCTTCAACAGTTGGAGCGCACCGAATATGCTTTAAAAAATGTACACCATTACATGAACGCCCTTTTAAAAGTATTAAATCTATGGAGTTACAAGACTTCTTCGATGAAACCTGTTCTACCTATGCTACAAAGCAACAGTTAAAAAAGTTTTTAAACCTTATGTACTTCTACGCAAATAAGTTTGAGATTACAGATAAAGACTATGCTAAAACCTTAGAAGTAGGAGAAAAGACTGTATCTGTAAAAAGACGCTGCTTTACTGAAGAAGAAATAGAGAAACTATGGAACAATGTAGATATAGAATGGATAGATTCGATCTTAATTATGCTCTATTCTGGATGGCGTGTCTCTGAAATGTTAGAACTAGAAACAGAAAATATTGACTTAGATAATTTAACAATGGTTGGTGGCAAAAAAACAACAGCTGGTAAAAATAGAGTAATTCCAATTCATCCTAAAATTTTACCATTAATAAGAAAGCGATATGATCCTGATGAAAAATACCTATTTAGAAGCCCAAGAACCAGGGGGCTATATAGATACTCCAATTATATATACACTCATTATACACCACTTATGAAGAAGCTAGGTATAGAGACAAGCGGATGCCACGATTGCAGACACACTGTAGCTACATTATTAAGAAGACATAAAGTGGATCCACTAACAGTAAAAAGAATTCTAGGACATACCTCTGATGACCTTACTGAAAAGGTATATACTCATACTTCTATAGAGGAATTAAGAATGGCTATAAATACGCTAAAATAGCCATTAATTTATAATCATTTTTGTCACTTGTATGTTACTTGTTTGTCACTTATATTCTATTTTTAGCCACTATTTTATAGAATAAATACACAAATAAAAAAAGTTAAACCCTTGATTATCAAAGGTTTAACTTTTTTCTATATAACTATTTACATTCTCTCATGGAACGTACGGCTTAAAACATCTAATTGTTGTTCTCTTGTAAGCTTAATGAAGTTTACAGCATATCCTGATACACGAATTGTAAGTTGTGGATATTTTTCTGGGTGATCCATTGCATCTAGTAATACTTCTTTATTAAGAACGTTTACGTT
>JARKVN010000086.1 GCA_029851645.1 Cellulosilyticum sp.
AGATGGGAAAAGAAAACAAAAAGAAAAAGGTGGCTTTAAAACTCAAAAAGCTGCTGAAAAAGCTATGCGTGAGGCAATGTCTGAATGGGAAAATAGAGGTAAAATTATAGAAGATAGTTCTCAATCATATACAGACTACCTCAACTACTGGATAGAAAATTATGTAGAAGTTAATCTCAAACATAATACTATTGTTGATTATAAACAAGTGATAAGAAATAGAATTAATCCTGTTCTTGGTAATTATAAATTAAAGCAACTTACTCCAGGGGTACTACAAAAGTTTTTAAATGATTTAAAAAAGACATACTCTAAAAATTATGTATTTAATATATATGGTGTTCTTAGTGGCTCTCTTAAATATGCCGTTTATCCTCTTCAATTACTTAAAGAGAATCCAATGCAATATGTTAAAATGCCCAAATATGAACAACATATCACAACTAAAGAAGATTTAAAAATTATATCTAAAGATGACTATAACAAAATCTTAGAACGTTATCCCTTTGGTTCAACCTTCTATATCCCTTGTGTTATTGCATGGAATACTGGACTTCGAGTAGGTGAAGTATGTGCATTAACATGGAGTAATATAGATTTCACCACTAAGATGCTTACTGTTAATGGCACTCTCGTTAATAAGCATGGTGAATGGAGCAAGGACACTCCTAAAACTCAATCAAGTAATAGAACAATTATTTTAGGAGATACCCTCTTAAAAGAACTAAAAAAATGGAAAACAAAAATAGCAGAAAACAAACTTGAACTAGGTAAAGCATATAAAAAAAGTGATTTTATTTGTGTTAGATATGATGGTCAATTAGTTACTACAGATACTATAAAAGTATTATCTAGGGTCGTAAATAAACAACTTGGAATACGCTTTAACTTTCACTCTTTTAGACATACGCACGCTACTATGCTTATAGAGTCTGGAGCTCCAATGAAAGCCATACAAGAACGTCTAGGACATTCTAAAATGAGTACAACTGCTGATACTTATAGTCATGTTACTAAAAACATGGAATATAATACTATTAATCTATTTGAGAAATTTGCAAACAATTAATGCCCACAAAAATATGTGGGCATTTTAATTTCAAATTTTTCGTGGGCAAAATGTGGGCAAATAGTTACACCAAACATCCATTAAAAACACTATATATATTGATAATACTATATTAGTACTTATGAAGCTTTACTACAGTTTCCACGTGGGTGGTGCTAGGGAACATATCAATAGGCTGCACCTTATCCACCTGATAGCCTGCCTCTTTTGTTAAGTAGGCCAAGTCTCTTGCTAATGTTGCTGGATCACATGAAACATAAACAATCTTTGAAGGTGCCATCTCTTTAAGGGTTTGAAGGAGTTTTTCATCACACCCTTTTCTTGGGGGATCCACTACAATAGTATCTGCTACAATGCCTTGCTCATAACATTTTGGAATAATCTCTTCTGCTTTACCTGTAAAAAACTCTACATTTGAAATCCCATTAAGCTTGGCGTTTGCCTTAGCATTTTCAATGGCTTGTGGAACGATTTCTACTCCATAAACCTTTTTTGCTTTTTGGGCTAAGAAAAGGGAAATTGTCCCTATACCACAATAGGCATCCCATACAACTTCCTCTCCTGTAAGTCCTGCATATTCTAATGCCTTTTTGTAAAGTACCTCCGTTTGAAGTGGGTTAACCTGGAAAAATGCTAGTGGAGAAATATTAAATTTAAGAGAACCAATGTGATCTGTAATCGTTTCTTTTCCGTAGATAACTGTGCACTTATTTCCTAAAATAACATTACTTTTCTCTGTATGGTGATTCAAAACAATACTTGTCACATTAGGAATCGTTTGTAATGCAGTCACTAATAACTCACTATGAGGTAAGTTCTTACCATTAATGACTAAGCATACCATTATTTCATTGGAATGATAGCCTGTTCTAATCACTAAATGTCTAACTAGCCCTTTGTGTGTTTGTTCATCGTAAATACTAATAGAATTATCTTCCAAAAAGTCCTTTACTATTTTCATAATGCCTGCATTCTCTGGATGTTGAATCACACAATCTGAAAGTGGCACTAATCGGTGACTTCTAGAAGCAAAAAAACCCATTTGTACCTTTCCATTTTCTTTGCGAATAGGATATTGTGCTTTATTTCGATAGCGGAAAGGTTCTGTCATTCCCAAAGTTGGTTCTATCACAATATCTTCTAGCTTCCCAATACGCTTTAGGCAATTTTCTACTTTCTTTTGTTTCCAATCCAATTGTGCTTGATATTGCATATGTTGAAGTTGACATCCGCCACATTTTTCAGCTAATTCACAGGCTACTTCTTGTCTAAAAGGAGAAGGTTTAATAATGCGCACTAATTTCCCATATCCATAGCTTTTTTTCACTTTAAGTATACGCACCTCTATCACATCACCTATTAGTACGCCTGGTATAAAAAGAGTAAAGTCATTGATTTTCCCAATGCCTTCACCCCCTTCTCCTATATCCATAATCTCTATTTCATAATGCTCATTCTTTTGAATTGCTATCTCCATCTTGTACTCCTAGTTTAAGTGTTTATTTTTACCCTTATCTTCTGCCAGTAATGTTTTAATTGCTTTTGCAATCAGTAAATCATCTATATTTTCCACAGGGTTTGTCATTGTTTTTTGTAAGTAACGTTCTAAAAGAGGCGAATGATTACGTACCTCTTCTTTTTCTTTTTTTATCATCGCTAATCCTCCTAATTCCATTTACAAACTGTTCCTTTGCAAACACAATGTTTACACTTCATATAATCGGGTTCTGCTTTAGGCTTTAATTGTCCTTCTAACATTTTTCTCATATTAGAAATGATTTGTAAAACTTTTTTTCTAAGCTTTCTTGTATTACGTATTTTAAAGGTCTTATTGGCATAAACCAACTTTCCATAAGGTGGTCTCTTGCCATAGACTGCTTCAATAAGCAAGAAATAGACGACTAATTGATATAAATCGCCTAAGTGTGGGCTTTTATCTTTTAACCACCCGCTTTTAATTTCTAAGGGAATAAGTTGGCGCAAAATCCATGTTTCAAAAATCATGTCTGGTTTACCTTGAAGATTCCACTTTTCTGCTACAAGCATTTTACATCCCTTCTCATCTGTGTAAATAAGACTTGCACCATTTACCCCTATTTCCTTTTTATTTTTAACTTTTATAGTAGGTCTTAAACATCGATAGGTCAGGCTAATAAGGAGCATTACTAAAAAACCCAAAGCTACATAAGCCATCCGATTAAGCTCCCGATTAACAAGGCTATAAAAATTAATAAAATACCTACTTCTAGTGACCGCTTCATTCGATAATGCTTATAATATTCTTCATGAAAATGAAGCCCCCTTTTAAAGTTACTTTCCACATGACCTATTTTACGCTTTTGTACCTGATATTTTTCTCTGAGTGTCTTTTGCCCATAAGTACGCCCATAATACCATTGATAAGGACAATATACAAAGCGATTTACCTCATGAGCTGAAATCCTTGTTTTCTTATTTTTCATAGGCTAACTCTTCGAATATTCCTTGTTAATACTTTGTGGTATCCGGCATAAGGGGTATCATGGTTGCTTCCTAGTAATTCTTCCATCATGTTTAGTCTAGAATCTGAGTAATCTGCTAAATGAACAATCATAGCTTCTAGACACTTAGGACGTTTAGGTGAACCATATTCATATTCTCCATGATGGGCAATCAAAATATGTTTTAAAATACGTTCTATCTCTTCTGGAAACCCTTCTATACTTCGTGCGACATCATGTACCATTTCTGCCCCGATGAATAAATGTCCCAATAATTGACCTTCATCTGAATAATCATTTTTCGGAAAAGGCGTCAGTTCCTTAAGCTTTCCTATATCATGTAACAAGCACCCTGCAATCACAAAATCCTTGCACACTCCTTCATATAATTGAGCCAGCTGTATCCCTATATGAGTTACGGTTATTGTGTGTTCTAAAAGACCACTTAAATAAGCATGGTGAACACTTTTACCTCCACCATGTTTCGTAAATGCATTAAAAATCTCATCTTCATAAAAAATAGCTTCTAAAAGCTGTTTCAAATAATGATTTTCTACCTGATCAATGTATCCCATAAGCACTTCTTCTAATGCAGTAATATCTTTCTTAGAGCAAGGTAGAAACTCCTTCAAATCACATGCCTCTTCTGATTTTTTAATCTTTGTTATATTCAGTTGTAAATGATCTTGATAAAGTAAAGTTTCTCCTACTACTTGAACAATATCATCCACTTCAAAATGACCAATTCCACTATGAATAGACCAAATTTTCCCATCTAATGTACCTGTTTTATCTTGAAGCTTAACAGTCAAATAGTCTTTTCCATTTTTATTTTTTAAAATCTGCTTGAATTTACATAAATAAATCCCTTGTATGGTTTCTTGAGGTTTTAACTCATTGATTAAAGGCATATTATCTCTCCTATCTTTATTATAGTAATAGTATCAAATCTAACCTATGATTTCAACGTTTCAACCAAGTTTTACCTAAAACTTTAACAAAAAAAAGGAAAAAGCTCTTACCTGTTGGCAAGTGCTCCTTCCTTGTGTTATTTCATCCCTTTAAGACTCTGGCATTTCTTTAAGCTCCATTTTAAAACGCTTTTGCTCGCCATCACGGATAACTTTAACCTCTACTAAGTCACCCACACGTTTTTGGGCAATTAAACTTTTTAATTGTTCCATTGTAGTAATCATCTGCCCGTCAAATTGTATCAATACATCATTAGCTTTAATACCTACTAAGTCTGCACTTCCACCCTTTATGACTGTTTGAATATAAATTCCTATAGGTAACTCATAGAGTGCTGCATGAGCATCTGATACAGCTATTCCTGTAATTCCAAGGCCAGGTCTAATGACGCTTCCATTTTCCATTAAATCTGCCACAACTTCTTTAACATGGTTAATGGGAATAGAAAAACCAATCCCTTCTGTATTTACAGTTTTAGCAACGTTCATTCCAATAATCTCGCCTGTTGGGCCAACTAAAGCCCCTCCACTATTGCCTGGATTAATTGCTGCATCTGTTTGAATGACCTTCATACGATTACCAGAAATTGTAATATTACGCTCTACTGCACTAATAATGCCAGTCGTTACTGTATTATTTAAAGCTTCTGTAGCAGGCGTCCCTATTGCAATCGCTAATTGTCCTACTTCAATGGCATCACTATCTCCTAGTGGTGCCATCTTTAGACTTTCTATTTCATCTGGTAATACTTTTTTATCCACCTTAATGACTGCAATATCATTCACCTGATCTTTACCTACCAGTTTAGCCTCTGTCTTTATATCACCTAATAAGTTAATTGCTAAAGTATTAGCACCTTCTACCACATGGCTATTGGTCATGATATAGTAATAATTAGAGTCTTCTTCAAAAAGAATGCCTGAACCCAAACCCGTTACCATTTCATCTGAATTATTAAAATAAAAGAAACTTTCTTCAGCAGTTAATTTTTTATTATTGTAAACAGATACAATAGATGGACCAACCTTCTTAGCAATATCTACAATACTATGATCACTCTCTGGTGGCAAAGCACCTTGGTCATAAGTTCTCTGAGCATTCTGGCTCCCCATTACTACAATAGCCTCATCATTTGATTCTAAATCTACTTTCTCACTTTCTATAAGTTTCTTATAGTAAGCTGTCTGTAATGGTGCTACAAAAGAAAATCCTACGCCTATCCCTAGACCTGCACATAAGCTACCAACTGCAATCCCCATGAGCCATTTCATTGCTGGTCGATTTGATTTTTCTATAGACGCTTCTAAAGCAATCGTTTCTGGTATAGGTTCCTCTAAAGTATCTGGCTCTATTTTAAGTGACACTTGCTCTGTACTTACTAATGACTCTTTCTCTTCTTCTGATATGCTTTTATAATCATCTTCGTACATATTCTAGCCTCCTACCTACTCTCCTTTTCCACTACTGTAATCGTAACAAATCCTACTTTATATTTCAAGCTAATCTATTGCAATTTTATAATCTTTATCAATCAAAAAATAGGACATCTCTCTTTAAGACATCCTATTTGTTATGATGCGTGATTACTCTTTAAATCATTCGCTCCTCATCCTTTATAGCAGACATTGAAAAATAGAATTCAACATCCTCACCCTCTTTTGAATGAACACCTATCACTTCATCATGCTTCTTCATAATTTCTTTGACAATGACTAATCCTAAACCAATACCTTGTTTATCTTGACCTCTAGAACAATCCGCTTTATAAAAGCGTTCCCAAATCAGTTTTTGCTGTTCTTCAGGAATAGCTGGTCCATTATTTAAGATACTAACCCAAAGCTTATTTTTCTTATATTGTGTACGTACAATAACACGTCCACCTTCATTCACAAACTTATAAGCATTATCTAGTAAATTTTGAATCACACGATTAATGCTATCCACTTCACCCAATACCCATGCATGATATATATCTAGATCTGCTTTAACAGAAATTTTCTTTGCCTTTGCACGACTTTCTAGACTTGATATGGCCTGTTCAATCATTGTATTAATATTAAAATATTCTTTATTAAGTAGCTTATCCCTTTCTTGCATCTGACTCAAATCCAAAATTGTATTGGTCATTGTAATGAGGCGTTTTGTTTCGTTTAGCACAATCTTTAAGTATTTCTCTTGATAAGTGGAATCAATTGTGCCATCTAGCATGGCTGTAACAAAGCCTTGAATCGAGGTAAGAGGAGAACGTAAATCATGAGAAATATTTGCGATAAAACTTCGTCGATTTTCCTCGATTTTGTCTAACTCTTCAGCCATATGATTAAGGGATAAACCTAATTCAGCAATCTCATCATTTCCTATCACTTCAATTCGTTCATTAAATTGCCCACTTGCAATATTTTTTGCAACACTATTCATCTCTTTTAAAGGTCTTGTCATTTGCTTTGCAATGGTATAAATCCATATAAAAACAATACTGCCTATAAATCCTACCACATTAAGGATTAGGTTTCTTACTTCATCAATGGTTTGTAAAATATAAGGCATCGGGGTGTGTATAAATAAAGCATATTCTATCTTACCATTTAAGGTCATAGGATAACCAATCGTAAGAACAGGCATAGAAAAATTATCTTTAAACCCATTTTCAAACCCAATTACTCTACCAGATAAGACTTCTTGGATACTTGCTTCATGTAGTATATCTTCATAGATAAAAGAAATATTATCTTCTGTTACCACATAACCTGTTCCACTTCCATCAATAATCCAAGTAGTTGCTTGCATATAGCTATTCATAATCTGAATATGAGAAAAAATCTTATTAATACCATACTCCTTAGAATTCCCATCTCTCCCTGCCTTATCATACTCATCAGCAATGCTTTTGGCTTGATTAATCATAATCTCTTGTGTGTACTTTACAAAATAGGACTGAAACGAATGTGTAAAGGTGATAAACAAAACAATAAGTACAATGACGAGAATACTAATATAAACACACACCAAGCGACTAAATAATGATGGGAAAGTAAATAACCTCCCTACCTTTCGAACTTGTAACCTACTCCCCAGACTGTTTTTATACTCCATGTGTGATCACCCTCGAATTTATCTCTTAAACGTTTAATATGCACATCTACTGTTCTTGTATCGCCCACAAAATCATAGCCCCATATCTTATCAAGAAGTTGCTCCCTCGTAAAAACTTGTTTAGGATGACTTGCTAGGAAATACAGTACCTCTAGTTCCTTTGGGGGAAGCTCTACTAAATTGCCTTCATAGGTTACAGAATAATTATCTTTGTCAATAATTAAGTTATCTAAAACAATTCTATTTTTAACCTTTTCCTCTTCTAAAGGTTGTGTATTAC
>JARKVN010000092.1 GCA_029851645.1 Cellulosilyticum sp.
CATTGACTGAAATAACTGACCAAATGCTTGAAGTGATGGACTAAGCTGTGACATATCAAATTGTTGTTGTTGATTTACAATTTCTTTCACAACTGTTTTATTTTCTGTAGCATCTAGCAATACTGAACGAATTGTTTTTGCTACTTGGCTATCCCTTAGTAACATAGCTACGTTTAGGATTGCTCTTCGTGAGAAAATGTTCATTCCTCTATTTGGTATATTTTCTAATCCGTCAATTTGACAGTTTTGAATTTCTGCTCTTGAATAATATTTAAAACCGTTATCCACCAACTCATTCCTATTTCTTCTAACAACACTCTCTATTGCATCTGTACCAACTTCAAAATAGTTTGCAACCTGTTCTGTAGTTGCTCCAAAGTCTTTAGGTAATAAAAAGGCACCCAAAGCTTTAACTCTTTCATCCTCAAATACTGCTTCATTCTCAACTAAGCTATTTCTTAACTCTCTGTTGTCTGCTAAGTCAATTTCTTGGCTTACTCCATGTAAAACTACTGGTGTGTTATCACCTTGTGCTAATACACTACTCATTTGTTTCTTCATTTTAATTTTCCTCCTTTTTTAATTCCTCATCTCCAATTAAGTAATTCAATGTAACACCAAAATAATCAGCTAGTTTTTTTAACTTATCTAGTTTTGGTACGCTTCTTCCTGTCTTCCAATCACTAAGTGTTGATGTTGAAATCCCTGTATCTTTTGATACTTTATATGATGTTATGTTATTATCAATTAACAACTTTTCGTAAATTGAATACAAAAAATTCTCCTCCTATCATAAAAATAGTACTTGTAACTATTACGGAAATGTGATATATTTTAATCACCACAATTAATAAATATCAAATTTATCCGTATTACTTGACCTTTAACTTTATAACTCAGCTTTAATTAGCTCGGTTTTCTTAGTTATGCTCTGATATTATCACGCATTTCTTAGTTAGTCAAGTGTTTTTATCTAAGTTTTTTTAGATATTTTGTTCTAAAGGAGTGTATACTAAAATGTATGAAAAATTTGCCCAGTTATTAAAAGAACATAATGTAAGTGCTTATAAAGTTTCAAAAGAAACAGGTATTGCTACCGCTACTCTAAGTGACTGGAAAAATGGTAGAAGTACCCCTAAAATTGATAAACTTCAGAAAATCGCTGAGTACTTTAACGTATCAACTAATTATTTTGTAACCGATACCTCTACTTCTGAAGATCTTGTACAAATTAACCCATTAACAGGTAAAAACATGACTAAACGTGAACTTACTCAATACGAAAAAGTGATGAATGAGGCTACTTTAATGTTTAATAATGAGGATGTTTCGGAAGAAGATAAAGAAAAGCTTATGATGGCTCTCAATGATATGTTTTGGAAAGCAAAACAAAAAAATAAGGAAAAATACGCTAAATCACACAAGAAAAATATATAGACAGAAGGATGGATGCAGATGGATATCTCTAAAAGAGTTAAAAATCTTGTATCTACATACAATACCCGTGACCCACTTCGTATAGCTAAACTAAAAGGAATTGATGTAGAATTTTATGATCTAGGAGAAATAAAAGGATGTTATAAAAAGATATTAGGTAATAAGTTTATTGGAATTAATGATACTATGGATGAGTTTTCAACTTTAATAACATCAGCCCATGAACTCGGACATGATGTCTTACTACATAGTACAAAGCAAATCCAGCTAATGAAAGATTATGTACTTCTTCCTAAAGATAACATAATAGAAATTCAAGCCAATAAATTTGTAGCTGAATTACTTTTATATGAAGGTGCAAACTACGATCATATACTCAAATCTAACAACTTTATAGATAAGAAGATACTAAAAATGCTAATAGAATTAAAAAATACTGATATTAGGTAGGAGAATAAACAATGGAAAAAGAATTATTTGAACTAATGACTAAAATGTATAGTGAAATGCATGAAATGAAACAAGAACTTAAACAAGATATTCTTGATGCTAAGCAAGAGCTTAAACAAGATATTGTAAGATTAGAAAACAAAATGGATGATAAACTATCTGCTCTATTTGATGCTAGAGAGGTTGGGCTTAATAAAGAAGCTGAAATATCTTCTGGCTTACAACGGGTTGAAACTAAAGTTGATAAACTTGAATTAAAAGTTCTTAGAAACAATCTTAATCTTCCTTCTACAAAGGAACAATAAAAAAAGACATAGTGCTCGTAGCACTAAGTCTTTTTTTATAAAACAGTATATATGGTATACCTTCTACTCTAATTTAGTATACCATATGCGCTACTAAATTACAGCAAAGGAGTATAATATTTATGATAAAAGCCGCAATATATGCACGCTTTTCAAGCGATAATCAGCGTGAAGAATCTATTGATGCTCAAATAAGAGCAATCAACGACTACTGCTCTCGCAACAACTATACTGTTATCAAAATTTATACAGATGAGGCAAAGTCAGCAACTACTGATGACCGTCCTCAATTTCAGCAAATGATTAAAGATAGTTCTACTGGAATGTTTGATGTAGTCATTGTTCATAAACTTGATAGATTTAGTCGTGATCGATATGATAGCGCGTTCTACAAAAGAGAATTAAAGAAAAATAAAGTTAGGCTTGTGTCTGTCCTTGAGAATTTAGATGATAGTCCAGAGTCAATTATTTTAGAGTCTGTACTTGAGGGAATGGCAGAATACTACTCTGCCAATTTGTCACGAGAAGTTATGAAGGGTATGAAAGAAACTGCATATCAATGCAAACATACTGGAGGCATACCGCCTTTAGGATTTGATGTAGATAAGAATAAAAAGTATATTATAAATGAGTATGAAGCCCAATCAATCAGATTGATTTTTGAAATGTATTCTGCAGGATATACTTATGGCCAAATATTAGATAAACTCCGTTTAAAAAAATACAAAACCAAAACTGGAAAAGAGTTTTCTAAAAGTGGTATTACAACTATTTTAAACAACGAGAAATATAAGGGAACCTATGTATTTAATAGAACAAGTCAAAAAAGTAATGGTAAACGAAATGTACAACCTAAAAGTAAAGATGAAGTTATACGAATACCTAATGGTATTCCAGCTATAGTGTCTGAGGAAATGTGGGACAACTGCAATAAAAGAATAAAGGCAAGCACTAAGGCAATTCAAGTGTCACAAGCTGCTAAAGAAGTTTATTTGTTAACAGGTAAAATTTATTGTGGAGAATGTGGAGGTGCAATGGTTGGTAATAGAAGATTTTGTGGAAGAAATAAAAGTAGATATGTAACATATGAATGTAATACTAGAAAAAGAAATAAAACTTGCTCTGCAAAATCTATTAATAAAGATTTAATCGAAGATATTGTAATTAACTACATGGAAGAAAACATCTTTAGTGCAGCTAAAGTTAATCAAATTGTAGATAAAATATTTAATCACATTAACCAAGTTAATACTTCTAATGCTGAAGCTATAGTTCCTCTAAAACGTGACCTAGCAACTACTCAAAAATCTATTGATAATATCATTAATGCCATAGCATCTGGAATGTTCCACGAAAGCATGAAAGAAAAAATGGATGCTCTTGAAGCTAAAAAGAATGAGCTTATTTCTCTAATCACTCAAACAGAAGCTCAATCAAATAGAATTGATATGCCTGATATAAACTTAGTAAAGAATTATTTTTTAAATCAATCCAATATGAAAAATAAACCGCTTGAAGAGCAGAAGAACATTACTCAGCGGTTTATTAATAAAATTATTGTAAATCCACATAATGTTGATATTCACTTAATAGTGGATACGTACAATGGAGGTGAGGGGAATCGAACCCCTGTCCGAAAGCCCATATAGCGTGGTCTCTACCATCATATTCTTTGTTTTATCATTCCCTCTATCTAGCGCCCAAAGACAGGCTCTAGATTTTAGTAGCTTCATGGGTATCCACGTTAGCTCAAAGCTTTGCTAGGTGGAGGGTCCGCAAGTCGAAGCCCGGATCTAGGCTGCGGAAGGCCTAGGCGGACTGCATGCCATTATTAGGCAGCGATTGCTAAATTATCTTCAGCGTTTATTTTTAATGCCAGCTTTTAACGTAGACTCCGGCGTACTACGGATGGCTGCCCCAGTAGATGTGACCCCCGTCGAAACCAGTGCACCCCCTTATTCATACAATTTCCATTCTATCAAAGTCTTCTTCTACTTCTATAAAGTGGAACTTGCTAAAATAAGTGTCTCTTAACGCTTATTAGAGACATACTCTTATTTCTAATAAGAATTGGGACTTTGATTTTACGGCTAGCCCGACTACACTAGCAGTTAGGATTTTATTATACTATAGTATTCATTCACTTACTAGAAGTAAATCCTACCAAGTTTTAAAATTTAAATGTTTTTGATTCTAAACTCGCGTTCATTGGCACGACGCACATCTTTCTTTGCAATATCTTGGCGTTTGTCGTGGAGCTTCTTACCACGAGCAAGACCCATTTCTACTTTTACAAGACTTCCCTTGATATAGATACGCATAGGCACAAGTGTCATCCCTTTTTGAGAAATTTCTCCAATGAGTTTATTAATCTCTCTTTTATGAAGTAAGAGTTTACGCGTACGTAATGGCTCCTTATTAAAGATATTACCATGATCATATGGATTGATGTGCATGTTATAAATAAATGCTTCTCCATTTTTAATCTTGATAAAACTCTCTTTAACCGAACACCCTCCTTGGCGCACAGACTTAACTTCTGTACCAGTAAGAACGATCCCTGCTTCATAAACTTCTTCAATAAAGTAATCATGATTAGCTTTTTTATTATTTGCAATAACTTTAAATCCTGTTCTATCCTTTGCCATGGTGTGCTCCTTTCTTCATAAGTAATGCCTATTTATTATAGCATAAACTATAAAATTTGCAACCCAAATATGAGTTAGATTATTTCCAATAAAAAAGCTGCTCTCTCCATATAAAAGGATATAAAGCAGCTCTTTTGGCTAAAGTGCATTACGATATTTCTCAATTAAATCTTCTATACTTCCTCTACAACGGCTTCCTTTACAGCATCCTGTAGTAGCCCCTGTTTTAGCTTTCACTTTTTCTAAGGTGTCAGCTCCATCCTTAATTGCCGCCTTAATGGTTGCTCTTGTTACTTGTCTACATGGACAAGTCTTAGTTAGTTTATCTTTAATTTCTTCCTCTGTCATAGTACTGACCTCCTTTTATTTTATAATACTCTATTAGTTTACCTTATTTTTTCTTGTTTGACTATACGAAAAGAGGCTCTGCTCTTTTAACATTTGCTGCCAAAGTACAAAGCCTCCTCTAAAAGTCTTTAATTTACTAGAGTTATTTACTTTTGGGCTTACAATATAAAGCCCTCTTATAATTGATTCTTATTAATTTTCTTTAATAAGTTCTTCGATTTTTCCTTTACAACGTCCACCTTTGCAAAATCCTGTTGTTGCACCTGTTGCTTCTTTTACTTCTTCTACAGATTTTGCACCATTTTTGATAGCTTCTACAATTGTATCTTCTGAAATACCTTTACATAAGCAAACAATTTCACTCATTTTTTAATCTCCTCTTCACTTAAATGTTGCATTACCCTATCCCTTTATATATGGAAAAATTAGGGTTTACGCCTATAGTATATCATACTTTTATGATTTTGTCTTTGATAATTTACAATTTCCAATTACCGATAATCTTTCCCTCTAGAATGACGTTGTATTTTCTTGATTATTCTTCTTCCTTTAAAGTCACAAGACTACCTTGCTCCTTATAAAATTCTTCTTTACTTACAAATCTAAAATCCACAGTCCTTGTCATGACATCTGCTTTAAGCACCTGAACAAACA
Organism: Cellulosilyticum sp.; assembly: GCA_029851645.1. Lineage (GTDB taxonomy): Bacteria > Bacillota > Clostridia > Lachnospirales > Cellulosilyticaceae > Cellulosilyticum. Next base: position 5,843 of record JARKVN010000092.1, read on the forward strand.
CTTTATCCCCTAAACGATAAATTTGCTTCGTTCGCTCTCCAATAAATCGATGTCCTTCTTCATCATAGATATAATAGTCATCTGCCATTTCATTGACATGAACTAACCCTTCTACTGTATTAGGAAGTTCTACATAACACCCCCATGAAGTCGTTCCAGTAATAGCCCCTTCAAACATTTTACCTATATACTGCTCCATATACTCTGCTTTTTTAAGTTTTATGGTTTCTCTTTCTGCTTCATCTGCACGACGCTCACGAAGTGAACATTGTTTAGCCACTTCTGGCATACGGTCTATTAACTTAGCTTCTTTCTTACCTTTTAATTCATGATGTAAATTATATTTAATAATGCGATGAATTTGAAGGTCTGGATAACGACGAATAGGAGAAGTAAAGTGGCAGTAGTATTTTGCTGCTAAACCAAAGTGACCATTACACTCAGCCGTATACCTTGCCTGTTTCATTGAACGAAGAAGCAAGTGACTAATAATACTTTCTTCAGGCTTTCCTTCGATATCTTCAATGATTTTTTGCATATCTTTAGGATGAACTTTTGTACTACTTCCTTTCATATTGTACCCAAAGTTATTAATAAACTCTGTTAAAGCTAAAACTTTCTCAGGATCTGGGTCCTCATGACTTCGGAAAACAAAAGGCTTTTCTTGCCAGAAATAATCTTCTGCAATGGTTTCATTACAAATCAACATAAACTCTTCAATAATACGAGTTGCTACGTTTCTATCATAAGGCTTTAGTTCAAGAGGTGTACCTTCTTTATCTAAAATAACTTTAGTTTCTGGAAAATCAAAATCTATTGCTCCACGTTTAAAACGTTTCTTACGTAAGATATCTGCCAGTTCTTCCATGGTTTTAAACATAGGGATAAAATCTTTATAACGTGTTTGAAGTTCTTCATCATGATCTAAAAGAATCTTCTTCACATTGGTATAAGTCATACGTTCATCAATATTAATGAGAGTTTCTACAATTTCATGATTTCGTACGTTACCATTTTGATCAATGTCCATCATACAAGTTAGGGCTAAACGGTCAACATGAGCATTGAGAGAACAAATCCCATTACTTAGTTTATGTGGAAGCATTGGAATGACCCTGTCTACTAAATAAATACTTGTTCCTCTTTCATAGGCTTCTTTATCGAGTGGACTCTTTTCTTTAACATAGTGCGTCACATCTGCAATATGCACCCCTAGCCTGTACATACCGTTTTCTAATTTTTCAATAGAAATCGCATCATCTAAATCTTTGGCATCTTCACCATCAATAGTCACCATTTGTATATCTCTCATATCTCGGCGGCCTTTTTTATCCTTTTCATCTACCTGGGTGGGTACACTTTCTACTTCTTTCATAACCTCTTCTGGAAATTCTCCTGGTAAGTCATATTGATAAATGATAGAAAGAATATCCACACCTGGATCATTAATATGTCCTAAAATAGAAACAATCTTACCTTCTGGGTTACGGCGTTCTTCTGCCCAATCTGTAATTTTAACAAGTACCTTATGCCCAGTTACAGCACCTTTAGCAAATTTCTTCGGAATAAAAATATCTCTTGCATACTTTTGGTCATCTGGTACTACAAAACCAAAGTTTTCACTTTCTTCATAAGTCCCCACTAAACTTTCTGGCCCACGATTTAAGATTTCAATGACCTCTGCCTCTGCTCGTTTCTCTGCTGTAGCAGGGCGTGTGATACGACACATAACACGGTCTTTATGAAGCGCACCATTTACACCTGAAGCTGGGATAAAAATATCTTTTTCTCCCTCTTCATCTAATACTAAAAATCCAAAGCCTTTAGGATGCCCAGTAAAAGTTCCTGCTATTAGATTATAGGTTTGTGGAATAGCAAACTTCCCTCTCTTAGTACGAATAATTTTTCCTTCGCTTATTAAATCCTCTAGTATCTCTTCAAGCACATCACGATCTGATGATGGAATCTGCAAAAGCATCATCATTTCTTTAATTTTCATAGGGAGATAATGAGGATCTTTCATCATATCCAATATGACTTTCTTTCGTTTATCCATCTTATTATTTGCTTCCTTCATTTTCATCATCTCTTTTCTTTTTCTGTTATCCATAGTATGAATAAAATCACAACTTTTTATTAATTCTATTATAACATTAAAAAAAACACTCTACAAAAGTAAAGTGTCTTTTCTCGAAACTATTGTGCTGGTGTTTCCTCTGTTCCAGCTGCCCCATTAGTTTCCCCTTTTGCATCTATTGAGTTTTTAGTGCCACCTTCTGATTGATCAGTAGTTTCATCTGTAGGAGATTCTACTGGCTGTTCAGTTGTTCCATCTGCAGGAGTTTCTGCTGGTTGTGTCGTTTCTGTCTGTGTTGTATTATCTTCTGTTGTACTTGTAGTTGGTGCAGGAATGAACATTAAGACAAATGCTGATAATACGAACACGATAGCAGCAGTCTTTGTCCATCTTTCAAACTTACCTTCTAAACTATACTTCTTGTTTTTATCCCAGTAGGAGTCTCCATTGGTTCCTGAGCCACTCATTGACCCCAGACCAGCTGGTTTTCCCTCTTGAAGTAAAACAACAATCGTTACTGCTAACGCAGCAATTAAAAAAACAACAATTAAAAGTATTCTCAGTGTTGCCATGACTCTTAAAGCCTCCTTGATACCATATACATATCTTTCATAATATCAGATATCGTCCTAAAATGCAATAAAGTCCTATTTTTATTTTAGACCTATACCCCCATTAATCCTTGCATAAGTGATGCTGTTAAAGCCATGATACCTAGGCTAAATGCTAGACTAATCACTTCATAAATAACGATTGCAATAATCGCTTTCTTGTAACTTGAACGGGTAATAACTTTATAACCTATGGTCATAATCGCCAACATAGCAATATTTTCCAAACTTATCGTTGTTGCAATAACAGATAAACTTGTAGTGCTTAGCATATTTACACCTAATATGGGCGCTAAAGAGAAAATCGTCGTATATCTTCCTAATACTAAGCCAATCAGCGCATCCACACAATAAATCCCATACATAACCATAGCGGCTAATAACATGGTCTTATAAACGGCTCCAAACTTTCCCTTGTCCCTTAAAATAGCTTTGGCGATAAAGACCACTAATGCTCCAAAAAAACAAGTAATAAATACACTAATTACTGCACCAATTATTCCTGAAATCATCCCAATTTGCAGCGTAGTATCTAGGCTAGCTTCTGGAACCCCCTGCATTCTAAATTGGTCAAAAAGCATTTGCTTATACTCAGGATTAACAAAACATAACATCATATAAATTGAGATAAACAAAATACAGCCAACAACGCCTACACTTGCTCCTTTAGGTGGATCTGCATAAAAGCATTCCTCCATCATTTTTTGAGGTGCTGTAAAGACATGGATAAAATTCTTATACCATGGCGTCACCTCTCTTGTTTCCTGTTCTATAAGACGTTCTCTATCTACGACAGCGAAACCTCCATCCAGTTTGTCTTGTGTGGAATCCTTCTTATCTAACTCCAAATCACTCATTTTTATCCTCCTTACAAAAGTTTTCTTTATTATATCTAATTTTTTATATATAAGTATATTCTTAATGATTAATTTATATTTGTAAACCACAAAAAAGACAGCCTCTATTCTAAGATAGCCGTCTTTTTCATCATCATCTGATCTGCTTATTAAATTCTTAATTAATTGATATACTTTGTTATAATTAATTAGGCTTTGTTCATATTAAAGAAGGATTTCTTGCCACGATATTCTGCAACCCCTTCAAGTTCTTCTTCAATACGAAGGAGCTGATTGTATTTTGCTGTACGGTCAGAACGAGCAGGTGCCCCTGTCTTAATTTGTCCCGCATTAACAGCTACTACAATATCTGCTATAGTACTATCTTCGGATTCTCCAGAGCGGTGGGATACAACAGCTGTATAACCTGCACGATTGGCCATTTCAATAGCATTAAAAGTTTCTGTAAGTGTTCCAATTTGGTTAACTTTGATTAAAATAGAGTTGGCCACTTTTTGCTCAATGCCTTGCTCAAGAATAGCTGTATTGGTTACAAAAAGGTCATCTCCTACCAGTTGAATGCGTTTACCCAGTCTATCTGTAAGCATTTTCCATCCTTCCCAATCATTTTCTCCAAGTCCATCTTCAATAGAGATAATGGGGTACTTATCCACTAGGGCTTCATAGTAAGATACCATTTCTTCTGAGGTACGTACAACCTCTTGTCCAGTCATTTTGCTTTCGCCCTTGAAATAATACTTTTGATCCTCTTTGTTGTAAAGCTCAGATGCTGCTGCATCTATAGCAATATACATTTCTTCACCTGGTTTATAACCTGCTTCTTTAATTGCTTCTACAATAAGATTTAATACATCATCTGCAGTCGCTAGATCAGGTGCAAATCCCCCTTCATCTCCTACACCTGTTGCAAGCCCTTTATTGTTAAGTACTTTCTTAAGGGTATGATAAGTCTCTACACACATTCTAAGAGCTTCTTTAAAAGAAGGGGCTCCTACTGGCATAATCATAAACTCTTGAAGGTCTACTGTATTATCTGCATGTTCGCCACCATTTAAAATATTCATCATAGGAACAGGTAATACCTTCGCATTAAATCCACCAAGATATTGATATAAAGGTTTATTTAAAGCCTTGGCTGCTGCTTTAGCTACTGCCATAGAAACGCCTAAAATAGCATTAGCACCAAGTTTAGATTTCGTAGATGTGCCATCTAACTTAATCATTGTTTCATCAATAAGTGCTTGATCTAGTGCATTCATTCCCACTATTTCCTCGGCAATGATGTTATTTACATGATCGACTGCCTTTTGAACGCCTTTTCCTCCGTAACGCTTCTTATCATCATCACGAAGCTCTAGCGCTTCCCTCTCACCTGTAGAGGCTCCAGATGGTACAATAGCACGTCCCATATAATCGCCTTCAACAATCACTTCAACTTCAACTGTTGGATTACCACGTGAATCGAGTACTTCTCTTGCATAAACATCTAAAATTTCAACGTAACCTTTCATGCCTAAACCTCCGTTTTACTGAATACTTTTCTCATGTATTTTTGCCATAGAACAGAGCATTTATGTATAAAAATTACAAAAGCCCTATTCTATCTACTAGTTTGATAGAACAGGGCTTTATAAACGTTTAACTTGCAAGTTTTTAAAGAAAATGGTTAGCTACTCCATTTCTTTTAACGTTTTTATTGATATATCAATTTTTTGGATGGTTTAACATTCATTATGAATGCGTTTAATTGTAATTGTCATACTAAAAATTGTCGTCTTAAATTGCCTTATGCTAGAAAAATCATAGTTCTTATTTATGTGTGTAATAATATGTCTTTTCTATGCCTTCCGACTTTTAAGTTTTTTGCTTGTGTGTGTAATAGTGTCGTGTGTGTAATAGTTTGCATTCACCTTGGGACTATTTAACAAGTAAAGATTCACCAGTCATTTCAGCTGGTTTTTCCATACCCATCATTTCAATTAAAGTTGGTGCAATATCAGCAAGCTTTCCGCCTTCTTTAAGTGTAACACCTTCTTTATAATTTACAAGTACAAATGGTACTGGATTCGTTGTATGTGCTGTGAAAGCTTCTCCATTAGAGTAATCAATCATTTGTTCAGCATTACCATGGTCTGCACAGATAAATGCATAGCCATTTGTTTCTTCAATCGCTTTAATTACTTTACCTACAGCAGTATCTACTGCTTCAATAGCTTTTTTTGCTGCTTCTAAGTTTCCAGTATGACCAACCATATCTGGATTAGCAAAGTTACAGATAATGACATCATATTGAACTGAGCGAATAGCTGCATCTAATTTCTCAGATACTTCAGGTACGCTCATTTCTGGTTGAAGATCGTAAGTTGCAACTTTTGGAGATGCAACTAAAACTCTTTCTTCCCCTTCGTTTGGTTCTTCTTCGCCGCCATTGAAGAAGAATGTCACGTGAGCATATTTTTCTGTTTCAGCAATACGAAGTTGAGTCTTACCATTTTTAGCTAAGAACTCTCCAAATGTATTCGTAAGTACTTCTGGAACAAAACATACTTCTGTATTTGGAATAGTAATATCATATTGAGTAAAAGTAGTGAAGGCAGCGCTAATTCTTTCTCTTTGGAAACCATCAAATTCTGGATCACAGAATACGCGTGTCATTTCACGAGCACGGTCTGGTCTAAAGTTAAAGAAGATAATGCTGTCATCAGCTGAGATTTTACCAATTGCAACGCCTTCTTCAGTTATTACAGTTGGTTCTACGAATTCATCATTGACTTCTTTTGCATAGGAATCTGCAATCGCTTGTACTGGGTCAAGTGCTTGAACCCCTTCACCAAGTGCAATTGCGTTGTATGCTTTTTCCACACGTTCCCATCTGTTATCACGGTCCATTGCAAAGTAGCGTCCTGCAATAGATGCTACTTTACCTACACCAATTTCATTCATTTTAGCAACTAGTTGCTCCATGAAACCTTTTGCTGATGCAGGAGGTGTGTCACGCCCATCAAGGAAAGCATGTACATAAACTTTTTCAAGTCCTTCTTTTTTCGCCATTTCTAATAAACCGTAAAGGTGTTCAATATGGCTGTGTACACCACCATCTGATAATAAACCAAATAAGTGAAGTGCACTATTTTTTTCTTTACAAACGTTCATTGCTTTTACTAATGCCGCATTTTTAAAGAAATCACCATCTTGGATTGCTTTTGTAATACTAGTAAGCTGTTGGTAGACAATACGTCCAGCACCCATGTTAAGGTGTCCAACTTCTGAGTTACCCATTTGCCCATCTGGAAGACCTACAGCCATACCACTTGCATAGCCTTTTACTGTAGGATATTTTTTCATAATGGCATCAAGATTAGGTTTGCTTGCACCTGCAATTGCATTTGCCTCATTCTTCTCATTGATTCCAAATCCATCCAGAATGAGTAATAGTGTTGTTTGTTTACTCATTATAGTTCTCCTATCTTAATCTTAATAGTTAACGATTGAAACAAATTCTTCTTTAAGAGAAGCACCACCAACAAGTCCACCATCAATGTTGCCCATGTTGAATAATTCGTTAGCATTACCACCATTTACAGAACCGCCGTATTGAACGCGAACTGCATCAGAAACTTCTTGTCCATAAACTTCTGCAATGACTTCTCTAATCGCTTGACATACTTCTTCTGCTTGAGCTGAAGTAGCTGTTTTACCTGTTCCAATTGCCCAAATTGGTTCATAAGCAATGACTACATTTTTAACATCTTCTGCTTTAACATCTTTGAGGGCAATCTTTGTTTGAAGACGTACAAGATCAATTGTTACACCTTGTTCTCTTTCAGCTAAACTTTCACCAACACAAATAATTGGTACTAAGTTATGTTCAATGGCTTTTAAAACTTTTTTGTTAACTGTTTCATCAGTTTCAGCAAAGTATTGTCTTCTTTCTGAGTGACCAAGTACAACATATTTAACACCAAGTTCTACAAGCATTTTAGGTGCAATTTCACCTGTGAAAGCACCACTTTCTTCAAAGTGCATATTTTGTGCACCTACACCAATATGAGTCCCTTTTACAGCTTCAAGTACAGCTGGAAGGCATACATATGGTGGGCATACAACAACTTCTACATCTGTTGTATTAATTTTGTCTTTTAATGAGTTAATAAGTTCTACAGCTGATGCTGGAGTCATGTTCATTTTCCAATTTCCTGCAACGATTTTCTTACGCATATAGAAACACCCCTTTAAAGTTTTTTAATTATTATTTATTATCTGCTGCTGCTACACCTGGAAGTTCTTTTCCTTCTAAGAACTCAAGTGATGCACCACCACCTGTTGAAATATGGCTCATTTTATCTGCGAAACCAAGACGTTTTACAGCATTTACAGAGTCTCCTCCACCAACTACTGTTGTTGCACCTTCAAGGTTAGCAACTGCTTCACATACAGCAAGTGTTCCTTGTGCAAAGTTTTCAAATTCGAATACACCCATTGGTCCATTCCATACTACAGTTTTAGCACCCGCTAAAGCATCTTTGTAAAGTTCGATTGTTTTTGGTCCAATATCAAATCCTGACCAACCAGCTTCTATTGTATCTACAGTTGCTTTTTCTGTATCATTAGCAAATGTTTTACCAACTACGTGGTCAATTGGAAGTAATAATTTAACACCTTTTTCTTCTGCTTTCTTAACCATTTCTAAAGCGTAATCCATTTTATCTTCTTCTAATAATGAGTTACCAACTTCTTGCCCTTGTGCTTTAAGGAATGTGTAAGCCATACCACCACCAATGATGAGTGTATCCACTTTTTCAAGAAGGTTATTGATAACAGCAATTTTATCAGATACTTTAGCACCACCAAGAATTGCCACAAATGGACGAACTGGGTTTTCTACAGCTTCGCCTAAGAATTTAATTTCTTTTTGCATTAAGTATCCTACTACATTTTCTTTAGTAAATTTAGTAACCCCAACGTTTGAGCAGTGTGCACGGTGAGCTGTACCAAACGCATCGTTTACGAATACTTCGTTATCACAAAGAGCAGCTAATTCTTTAGCATATGCTTCTGCATTTTCATCTTTACCATATTTTGTTTCTTCTACTCTGTAACGAGTGTTTTGAAGTAATAATACTTCACCTTCTTTAAGTTCTGCTGCAACAGCTTGAGTTTCTGGTCCTGTTACTTTAGCATCATCTACGAATTTAACTTCTACACCAAGTCTTTCTGTAAGAGCAGCTGCAACTGGAGCTAATGATAACTCTGGTAAAGCTTCTCCTTTTGGTTTACCAAGGTGTGAGCAAAGGATTACTTTTGCACCTTGTTCTAATAATTTTTTGATTGTTGGAAGTGCTCCATCGATACGGTTATAGTTTTGGATAACTCCATCCTTTAAAGGTACGTTGAAATCACAACGAACAAGCACTTTTTTACCTTGAAGATTTGTTAATTCATCAACTGTTTTTTTGTTTAACATGTGTAAACTCCTTTCAAAATTTTAATTATAGTCTATTTATTCTAAATACTAATAGGGTCCGGTCCTATAAGTCTAACCTACAAGACCGGACCCTGTGAGGATCTATATCTCTACTAAAAATAATTATGCAAGTTCAGCAAAGTATTTGATCGTTCTAACCATTTGGCTTGTGTATGAGTTTTCGTTGTCATACCAAGAAACAACTTGTACTTGAGAAGTACCATTGTCAAGGTTAGTTACCATTGTTTGAGTTGCATCGAATAATGAACCATATGTGATACCAATGATATCAGATGATACTAATTCTTCTTCTGTGTAACCGAATGAATCGTTAGCTGCTTTTTTCATAGCTGCATTGATTTCATCTTTAGTTACAGTACCTTCTACTACTGCAGTAAGGATAGTTGTTGAACCTGTTGGAACTGGTACACGTTGAGCAGCACCAATTAATTTTCCATTTAATGCTGGAATAACTAAACCGATTGCTTTAGCAGCACCTGTTGAGTTAGGAACGATGTTTACAGCAGCAGCACGTGCTCTTCTGAAATCACCTTTTCTATGTGGACCATCAAGTACCATTTGGTCACCTGTGTAAGCATGAATTGTAGCCATGATACCAGATTTGATTGGTGCTAAGTTGTTAAGTGCGTTAGCCATTGGAGCTAAACAGTTTGTTGTACAAGAAGCTGCAGAGATAATTTTATCTTCTTTAGTTAATGTACCTTCGTTTACACCGAATACAATTGTTGGAAGGTCGTTACCAGCTGGAGCTGAGATAACAACTTTTTTAGCACCTGCATCAATATGTGCTTGAGATTTAGCTTTAGATACATAGAATCCTGTACATTCAAGAACTACGTCTACATCTAATTCTCCCCATGGAAGTTTGCTAGCATCTGCTTCTGCATAGATTTTGATTTCTTTTCCATTTACAACGATTGAATCTTCTTTAGCTTCAACTGTTCCATTGTATCTACCTTGAGAAGAATCATATTTTAATAAGTGTGCTAACATCGCTGGGTTAGTTAAATCGTTGATTGCTACGATTTCATAACCTTCTGCTCCGAACATTTGTCTGAAAGCAAGACGTCCAATACGTCCAAATCCATTAATCGCTACTTTTACTGCCATTATTGGTTCCTCCTTATAAATAATCATTAGTTTTTAATTTATATTCAAATCACTTATTGGTATTTAAAACAATAAGCGATATGATATCTACTTCATTTTACCATTATTCTTTCTAAATTACTATGAAAAAATTGTCAATTTATTAACTTTTTTGAACCACACTTAGAATAGTTCTTGCAGCGCTTTCATCAAGAATTAAATAACTGTCTTCTAATAAAATCTTACTTGCAAGAATTGCTAAAACTTTCTCCTTACCACCTGCTACAGCAATGCGATAAGGAATCTTCATAGCCATTACTGGTGATACACCAATTACTTCAGAGTCATAAACCACTTCTCCCTCTGCATTAAAGTAATGCCTAAAGGATTCAGAAATAGCTCTTCTTTCTTCTAATAACTCCAAAACTGTTTGCGTTTCCTTTCGATGTTTTGCCATTTTCATGGCATTACCTATTCCAAATATAATCATATCTGTTTCTGATAATTTTTTCAATAAGTTTTCAATCTGTGGTTCATTTTTAATAAAATGTATGGATTGGTTGCTTAAATTGTCAGGAATATTCAAAACTTCGTACTTTGCATTGAGCCTATTAGCTAGTTTTACCGCAATGGTATTTGCATGAAGCTCAACACGCTCTCCCACACTACCTCGAGCTGGTAGTACGTGAAGCCCATTGAACGAATGTGAAATGCTTGGCATATGGTCTACCATTTTTGCAATAGTTGTTCCACCTGTAATAGCTAGTGTCATGTCTTCTTTTAAAAGTTCCTCTAACAAACTTCCAAATGCTAACCCCAAGCTATTAACCACTTCATTATCCTCTCCAAAGTTGCCTTTAACTATTATGGCCTTTTTAAGCCCTAATGCCGTTGCAACTTCTTCTTCCAGTCGACTTAATTCATCCATGAGATGATACGGCATATATAAGCTACTTAATACCTCTTCACCTAATGTGGTAATCGACATTCCTTTAACTGAAATATGTATTAGGCCTTGTTCCTCTAACTTCTCTACTTCTGCTCTTACCATACGCTCTGAAAGTTCTAGTTCTTGTACTAAAGTGCGTCTACCAACTGTTCCTTTTTGAAGAATTTTTTGCAAGATGACATAGCGCATTTTAAACATTTGAGAAAATTCTGGAAGTAATTTTTCTAAGGCTACGATTTTATTTTGCATTCTATACTCCTTGGGAACAATATTGTCCCGCATTTCTAGTTTTGTCCCACAATTATATTTTATATAATACTCCTGAATTTATCAATAGTTTTCTTACCTCTCACCCCTTATTTTTATAGAAATAAAAAGCAGAGGCAAAATGGAGCCTAAATTTACTCCTTTTTCCTCTGCATTTAAAAGTATTACACCTTTTAGCTTAACGATTTGTCTTCATCTAAATCACTAGATAATACTTTCCCTTCATTGACTACTAGGTCTGCAATATTTAGGGCATGATCTGCAATACGTTCTATATTGCTAATCATGTCCAAATAAATAATTCCCGCAAACGGATCACACTCTTCTTTTACCAGTCGTTTCATATGCTTAGAACGTAACTTTTCTTCTAACTTATCTACCTCATCTTCTAGTGGCAAAGCTTCTTGTGCTAACTCTTTATTTCTTGTTTCATACGCTTTAATTGCTTTAGAAAAGCACTCTAGGGCAATATGTGAAATATTTTCTAATTCTTTTCTAGCAATCTCAGAAAAATTTAATTTTTCTTCTTTAAGCTTCTTAGCCAACTCACCAATATTATCTGCATGATCACCTACACGCTCAATGTCGCTTACCATATGAAAAAGTTCTGATACTCTAAGCTGCTCATGCTCTGCTAAGCTTGTATTACTCAGCTTAATCAAAAATCCATTCAGTTTTTCTTGCAAGGTATTAATCTCACGCTCTTTCTCAAAAACTTCTTGAATCTTCTCCTCATTTTTATCTGAAAGTGCTTCTAAAGCGTTTTGCATATTCCAGTAGGCCAGTTCTCCCATATAAATCACTTCTTTAATGGTAACCTCTACAGCGATATTAGGTGTTTCTAATAGTCTTTCATCTAGGAAATAGATTTTATCGTGAGTTTTATTCTTCCCTTTAATAATAGTCTCTGCAATAGAAACCAGTAGATTTCCAAAAGGAAATAAAATAATCGTACTTAACACATTAAAAATTGTGTGTAGCATACTAATTTCAGCTGCCGAAATCAATTGACTTCGCAAAGTGGGAAATACAAAATTACAGAGGATGATAGCTATCAGTCCAAAGATAATCGTCCCTATTAAGTTAAACAAAAAGTGAATCGTAGCTGCTCGTTTTGCATTAATACTTGCACCAATACTTGATAAAATCGCTGTAATACAAGTTCCAATATTTTGTCCTAAAATAATGTAAATTGCTGACCCCCAAGGAACCAATCCCGCTAAAGCTAAAGCTTGTAAAATACCTACAGAAGCAGAAGAACTTTGAATAATAGCCGTTACAATAGCTCCTGTTAATACACCTAGAATAGCATGATTGCCCATCATTAAAAATAGATGTTTCACACTATCTAGTCTGCTCAGAGGCTTTGCTGCCTCACTCATCATATCTAACCCTAAGAAAAGACTACCAAATCCAAAAACAATCTGCCCTATGGATTTAACTTGTGAGTTTTTTGCAAACATAACAAGCACAATACCTATTACTAAAAAAATAGGGGCTAGTACAGATGGTTTTAAGTACTGAGTCCATTCACCTAATGCAACAATCCATGAAGTAATCGTTGTCCCAATATTAGCTCCCATAATAACGCCTACTGCCTGTTTCAAAGATAAAAGTCCTACATTGACAAATCCCACCACCATAACCGTTGTTGCTGATGAGCTTTGAATCAGTGCTGTTACGCCAGCGCCCACAAGTATGCCTAGTAAGCGATTGCGTGTTAGAGCCCCCAAAATATTCTTCATTCGACTTCCTGCTGCTTTTTGTAATCCTTCACCCATGAATTCCATTCCAAACATAAACAGTCCAAATCCGCCTAAAAAATCTAATATCAAACCCATCCAGTCCATAGCTCTACCTCTCAACTTCATTTATAAAATTCATGACTTTACCTTTAATATTTCACCAAATGAGATTTTTATGAGAACAATGAACTGATTGATGCTAAAATTTATACAGATAAAAAAACAGAAAGGCATTTTTATACCTTTCTGTTTTTTTATCTTAATTATCCAACAATAGTTCCGCCACCAATAATTTTTTCTCCATCATAAAGAACAAGAGCTTGTCCTGGTGTAATCGCACGTTGTTTATCATCAAATTCACAAATAAGTGTGTCTTCATCTAACATACGGATTACACAAGCTTCTGGTTTCTGATTATATCTGATCTTACCACTACATTTTAAGCTACCTTCTAATTTCTCAAAAGGCATAAAATTAAGCTGATTTGCTGTGACTGTATGTTTAAATAAGTCTTCATTATCCCCAATGACCACTTCATTTTTTACTGGGTCTAACTTTTGTACAAAGACTGGTTTACCCATAGCAAGACCAAGTCCTTTTCTTTGTCCAATGGTATAGTGAATAAGCCCTTTATGTTTACCAACTACTTTTCCATTTCGATCTACAAAGTTACCTGCTTGACTTGGCTTTCCTGTTGCTTCTTCAATAAACCCAGCATAGTTATCATCTGGTACAAAACAGATTTCTTGGCTATCTGGTTTAGTTGCTACAGCTAAACCAATTTCCTTAGCAATAGCCCTTACCTCATCCTTTGTATAGTCACCTAATGGCATAAGGGTATGCTCTAACTGATGCTGCGTTAAGTTATAGAGAGCATAGGTCTGGTCTTTAGCAAGAGATTTAGATTGTTTAAGGGTATAACGCCCTGTTTCTTCATCTTTAATAATTCTTGCATAATGTCCTGTTGCAATATAATCTGCTCCTATTTGAAGTGCTTTTTGCAACATAGATTCCCATTTCACATAACGATTGCATGCAATACATGGATTAGGTGTACGTGCATTTTGATATTCATCTAAAAAGTAATCAATGACATACTTTTTAAAGTCATTTCTAAAATTCACAACATAATGAGGAATACCAAGCTTTTGACAGACACGCCTCGCATCATCTACAGCAGAAAGACCACAACAACCGCCGCTATTATCATCTGGTGCATCCTCTTGCCAAATTTGCATTGTCATGCCAATCACTTCATACCCTTGCTCTTTCAGAAGATGAGCTGTCACAGAACTATCAACACCCCCTGACATCCCGACAACAACTCTTTTTGGTGACGTACTCATTAGTTAGCGCCTTCTTCGTCTTCTTCGTGACCGTGGTCATGGTCATGAACGTCTTCAACTGGTTCTTTAAGACCTTCAATAGTAATATTATTTTTCTTTGCATAATCCCAAAGTGCTGCATGAAGAGATTCTTCCGCTAAAAGTGAACAATGCATTTTTACTGGTGGAAGTCCATCAAGTGCTTCTGCTACTGATTTATTTGTAATTTTAAGTGCTTCTTCAATTGTTTTTCCAATTACTAATTCTGTTGCCATTGAACTTGTTGCAACAGCAGCACCACATCCAAATGTTTTAAACTTAGCATCTTTAATAACGCCATCTTCAATTTGAAGATAAACTTTCATAATGTCACCACATTTGGCATTACCAACTGTACCAACACCACTTGCATCTTCAATTTCTCCTACGTTTCTTGGGTTCATAAAATGATCCATAACTTTTTCACTATACATATTTTTCACCTCGTAATATTCTTATTTTATTTGTTGTTTTTTACCACTTCTTCCCAAAGTGGAGACATATCTCTCATTCTTTGAACAATCATTGGCATAGTTTCAATTACTCTATCTATTTCTTCTTCTGTATTTTGTGTTCCTAATGTAAAACGAATAGAACCATGTGCTTTCTCATGTGGAATACCCATAGCAAGAAGAACATGTGATGGGTCTAATGAACCTGATGTACAAGCTGAACCACTTGAACCAGAAATCCCATTCATATCTAATAAAAGAAGAAGTGATTCTCCCTCTACATACTCAACTCCAATATTGGCGTTATTAGCAAGTCTCATTGTTGGATGTCCATTGAGTCTAGTATAAGGAATCTTTTCAGTAAGATTTTTAATGAGCTTGTCTCTAAGTACTGTCATCTTTTCAATTTTAGCATCAAAATCAGTATAAGCAATTTCCATTGCCTTAGCAAGACCTACAATACCTGGTACATTTTCTGTTCCTGCACGACGTCCTCTTTCTTGAGCGCCACCATGAATTAAGTTTTCGATTTTTAAACCACGTCTGATGTATAAAACACCCATTCCTTTTGGTCCATTAAGTTTATGTCCTGATAATGAAAGTAAATCAATATTTTGTTCTTTTACATCAATTCTAACTTGACCTACTGCTTGAACAGCATCTGTATGGAATGCAATTTTGTGCGCTTTAGCAATCTCACCAATTTCTTTAATTGGATTGATTGTCCCAATTTCATTATTAGCATACATAATAGAAATCAAAATTGTACTTTCTTTAATGGCTGCCTTAACATCTTCAGGACGAACCATTCCATACTCATCTACATCAAGATAAGTCACTTCATAACCATTCTTTTCTAAGTATTCACAAGTATGAAGGATTGCATGATGTTCTATTTTTGATGTAATAATATGATTTCCTTTATTTTTATGAGCTGCTGCAATTCCTTTAATTGCCCAGTTATCTGCTTCTGAACCACCGCTTGTGAAGAAAATTTCATTAGCTTGTGCCCCCAAAGCCTTTGCAATGAGTTCTCTTGAATCATCTACTGCTTTTTTATTTGCTTGAGCAATTTGATAAACACTTGATGGATTTCCAAAGTTCTCTGTAAAATAAGGAAGCATTGCATCTACAACCTCTTTACGTACAGGTGTTGTTGCTGCATTGTCAAAATAAATTCTATTCACTTTCCTAACCTCCTAAGGTTTGCTATATATAATGTGTTTGTAAGGCATTTTCATTTATTCTCTCATAGTCTGCCATGAGTTGGTCAAGAGTAATTCCATCTACCACTCGGTCAATACTATCTCTAATTTTTTCCCATACTGACTTTGTCACACATTTCCCATCCAAAGCACAGTGTATTGTATTACCTTTACAAGTACAAGTTGTTGGTGCAAGTGAGCCTTCTAATGCTCTTAAAATTTCACCAATTGTAATTTCCTCTGGATTTTTCGCCAAAGCATAACCACCTTGTGCACCTCTTGCACTTACTACTAATTTATTTTTTTTTAGGAGTGCCATAAGTTGTTCTAAGTAGTTTTCTGACATGGAAAGTCTCTCTGCTATGCTCTTTAGAGATACATGCCTTTCCTTTGAATAAACCCCTAAATCAACCATAGCCTGAAGACCATATCTCCCTTTCGTTGATAATTTCATTGTCTTCACCTCCAATCCCTAGTGATATGCTAGGAATTATATTTCCTAGCATATCACTAGGGATTATTTTTGTCAACTACTAATATCTATATTCTTTAAAAGGCTAAAAAAGTTTTATCTTATCGTTTTATAAACGTATTAACCCCCCTTTCTTCATTAGAAAGGGGGGTTAATAGATAAAATTCGTCATACGAATGTATACTCTAGCATATATCTAATAATAAGTTAGGATATATATTTTTAAATGGGCTTAGGGCTTAATAATAATATATTTTAGAAATATACTACCATCAAGTGACTTCTACGTACTTTACCGGTTATTAAGTACGCTAGGGCAATCTTTTGTATCATTAAAGCTAAAATTAAAGACCTAAGCTCACTGTTTTAAATAACTTTCATCTCTTTATGCCTGTGTCTTAAAAGGGGATACTATACCATTTTAACTTCCATGGTATATACTATTCACAATCTCTTTTATGTGTGCTTGTCTTTTTATAAAATTTTAATTTCTTTTTCTATTTTACTTTTCCTCTACTCTCTACCATTTCATAATCCATGCAGCATCGCTCAGTAGTATAAGGTCTTACATAGGTATTGGCTACATGAACATGTTCTGGATGGTCTTTGTACCCTTTTAATGCTTCAACTGAATCAAAAGTTGTTAGTAGTGCCATATCATGTGTGCTTGATGTAATAGGATTTCTCACAAATTCAGCATCTAATAATCCTGGTACTTTTCCTACTAATGCAGTTAAATTTTCCTCCATTTTTTCCTTTAATAACTCTTTTTCACCTTCTACAACTTCCTTTTTAAAGTTCCACATAACAATATGTTTAATCATTTTAATTCCTCCATAAGTTTTTAATCCAACAGCTCATTCTAATATAGTCAGTCGTTTAAGCGTATTTTTTCTTCTTCTTATTATTGTTAGTATTTTAGCAATATTGTTCTATAGTGTCAACAACTCTATCAGCACACCCAATATTTATTTTTCAAGCTACTCAAAATAGTAAATACCCTTAGACTCAAAAATCTAAGGGTATTTACTATTTTAACTTTTCTATTTTTTAGCTCTTGCAGCTCTTGTTCTTTCACCTTCATCAAGAATCTTCTTACGAAGTCTAATGGCATCTGGTGTTACTTCTACTAACTCATCATCTTCAATAAATTCTAACGCTTCTTCAAGTGTAAAAATTCTTGGTGGTGACAAACGAATGGCATCATCTGCTCCTGATGAACGTGTATTGGTCATTTTCTTATTTTTACATGGATTAACAGTCATATCTTCTCTACGGTTATTTTGACCAATAATCATACCTGAGTATACATCAGTTCCTGGTTTAACAAATAATGTTCCTCTATCTTCAAGTGAATTAAGCGCATAGCCCATTGTTACACCTAGTTCTTGAGCAATAAGGGCACCATTTCCTCTTCTTGGAAGTTCCCCTACATATTCTGTATATCCTTCAATTCTTCTGACCATCGTTGCTTCACCTCTTGTATCGGTGATTAGCTCACTTCTAAATCCAAGAAGCGCACGTGTTGTACAAAGATATTCAATACGAATATGACCATTTTCTGGTTCCATACTTTGCATCATACCTTTACGAAGATTTAATTTATTAATAATTGTTCCTGAATACTCTTCTGGTGCAGAAATGATAACACGTTCAACTGGCTCAACTAGTTTACCTTGCTCATCACGGTGCATAATAACCTCTGGCTTAGATACACCTAACTCATAACCTTCACGTCTCATATTTTCAATAAGAACAGATAAATGAAGTTCCCCACGACCAGATACTCTATAACCATCTGTTGTATCCATTGGTTCTACTCGAAGACCTACATTAATTTCTGTTTCTTTCTCAAGGCGGTCTTTAATGTGTCTTGTTGTTACAAATTTACCACTTTGTCCAGCAAATGGTGAATTATTAACCAGGAAGTTCATAGAAAGTGTAGGTTCTTCAATTGTAATTGGCGTCATTGGATCTACTTTACCTATTTCACCAATTGTTTCTCCAATACAAATATCAGGAATACCCGCAAGTACTACAATATCTCCACTTGTTGCTTCTTTAACTGCAACTTGCTTAAGTCCTTCATAAACCA
>JARKVN010000096.1 GCA_029851645.1 Cellulosilyticum sp.
AAGTTATTAAAGCAATATACTTATTTAGGTAAGAACTATAAGCTTGAAATGATTAAAAACTTGGAAGTAGAAAATACTAAAGTAAAAATGATGAGAGGTAAATTTGTAGTTGAAACTGCAAGTGAAGAACCAGCTCATGTTAGAGCAGCACTTGTTGAATGGTATAAACAAAAAGTTACTGCTAAAATTAAAGAGCGTTTCAAAGCATATCAAGCTTCATTTGAAAAACTACCAAAACAAATTGAAATTGTGGATGAACAAAATATTTTATTCCAAGCTAATATAGAAGGTGTAGTTGCTAATGTTAGACTAGGTATTTTACCGGTAGAAGTGATTGATTTTATTTTGGTAAGTACATTATGTCGCTTAAATAGTTCGGATGAAGTAAGTGAAAAGCAAAAATTAAAAGAAATTTTACCAGAATACGAAAAAAGTGCAGAGTGGTTAGAAGAAAACAAAAATAGCTTAGTATTATAAAGAGGAATATAAAAGCTATATAATATAAAGGATTAATTAAAGGGCTAGTAACTTAATATAGATGGCGTGTAGTAGGTTTTAACCAGTCATAGGAACACAGGATAACTAGTGTACGATAAGTTTATTCCTGTATTCCTATATTTATAAACTAATGGATTGATGAACAAGAAAAAATTATAAATAATGTGTTGACATGTGTAAAAAAATGAGGTATTATTATTTTTGTTAATAAAGAATATTTTATTCCTCGATAGCTCAGCGGCAGAGCATTCGGCTGTTAACCGAAGGGTCGTAGGTTCGAACCCTACTCGGGGAGTTTTAATTTGTTAAAACAAATTAATGAAATAAAGGGGCATAGTTCAGTTGGTAGAACGTCGGTCTCCAAAACCGAATGTCGTGGGTTCAAGTCCTGCTGCCCCTGGTTACTAGTTTAACTAGTATTATTATATGGCGGAATAGCTCAGTTGGCTAGAGCACACGGTTCATACCCGTGGTGTCATGGGTTCAAATCCCTTTTCCGCTACTTAAGATAAAAATAGGCTATGTTTAGCTAATGAGAATTAGCTAAACATAGCCTATTTTTATTGTTAAATTTTATAAAAGTTCTAATATTTTGCAAATCTTACTAATAATTAGGGACTCTAAATATATTTAAGATGAGTAGATAGAGTTTGCGGAAAGGATAAATTTACCAGCATCATGATTTTTTAGTTAAATTAAAAATGGAAATAACTAGTTAATTCGTTTCAAAAAAGAAAATTATATTAGGTGATATTCATCTAAAAGATACAAAGAAAAAAGATTAGAACAAGTAAAGTAAAAAATGCTATAGACGAGTCTTTAAAAATAACTATATTTACAATAATATTTTTGTAAACATTTAATTTATATAAATTAGTAACAATAAATCTTTATATTGACAACAATTAAATAAAAAACTAGAATGGTCAAGTGGCAAGATATGATGGTATTTTTGTAATTAAATGACATATTTTGTTCACTATAAAATTCATTTAAGAAAGAAGGTGGGAAGTAGTGGAAGCCTTTTCTGAGGAATTATTATCACAACTTGATAGTAAAATTAGTTTTGTAATTCCTATATGGAATGGGATACCAGTACCTACATCTGTAGTCATTACATGGGGGATCATGGCAGCTTTAGTTTTAGCCTTAATCATCTTTGTGAGAAACTTAGAGATGATTCCTAAAGGCATTCAAAATAGTATAGAGATTATTATTGGATGGCTCAATGACTTTATTGGAGAAATTTTGGGTGAAGAGGGTAAAAGGTATATTCCCTATCTTGCTACAGTAGCAATTTATATAGCTTGTGCAAATATGATTGGGCTTATAGGATTAACGCCGCCGACTAAGGATTTGAATGTGACAGCAGGTCTGGCAATTATGAGTATTCTATTAATAGAATATGCTGGGCTAAAGGCGAAGGGAACGAAGAAATGGTTTAAGAGCTTTGCTGAACCTATGGCACTTATTGCACCTATTAATGTTTTAGAAATTTTTATTAGACCATTATCGTTGTGTATGCGACTTTTTGGAAATGTACTGGGGGCATTTGTTGTAATGGAACTTGTTAAACTCTCGCTACCTTTTGTACTTCCAGTCCCATTTAGTTTATATTTTGATATCTTTGATGGTTTAATACAAACTTATATTTTTGTCTTCTTGACCTCTCTTTTTCTTAAAGAGGCCATTGAAGTGGAAGAGTAAAAGGCAATTAGTAAAGAATTAAAAATGAATAAGTTAAAAGGAGAAAGAATTATGGAAACACTAGTAGCAATAGGAGCAGGCATTGCTGTAATGACAGGTGTAGGAGCGGGTATAGGAATTGGAATTGCCACTTCAAAAGCAACTGAAGCGATAGCAAGACAGCCAGAAGCAAAAGGAGATATTAATAAAGCCTTATTATTAGGGTGTGCCTTAGCAGAAGCAACGGCTATTTATGGATTTGTAATTGCTGTTTTGATTATTCTTTTCTTAAAATAACAATAAAAAAGTACATAGTATAGGAGATGTTAATATGAGTACATTAGTAGCAATAGGAGCAGGAATCGCTGTAATGACAGGTGTAGGAGCAGGTATAGGAATTGGGATTGCCACTTCAAAGGCAACTGAAGCAATAGCAAGACAGCCAGAGGCAAAAGGAGATATTAATAAAGCCTTATTACTAGGTTGTGCTTTAGCAGAAGCGACAGCTATTTATGGATTTGTAATTGCTGTTCTTATTATCCTTTTCTTAAAATAAGCGTAGGAGTGAGTGCAGATGTTAGCATTAGATTGGAATATAATATGGACGATTGTGAACATAATCATTTTATATCTTCTACTTAAAAAGTTCTTATTTGGACCGATTTCAGAAATAATGGAAAAAAGAACAAAGGCAATAGAAGATTCGTTTAAAACAGCTGAGCATAAAAATAAAGAAGCTGAACATTTAAAACAGCAATATGAAATGGCTTTACATCATGCAAAAACAGAAGCAGAAGATATTGTAAAAGAAGCAAGAGAAAGAGCCAATAATGTTTATGATCAGATTGTAAAGTCTGCAGAAGATGAGGCAGGTAGAGTAATTGAAAATGCCAATAAGACAATTGAAGTAGAAAGAAAGAAAACTATGGAAGGCATTGAAAATGAAATTATAGGCTTAACACTAGCAGCAGCTTCAAAGGTTTTGGAGCAAAATATGAATGAGGATAGGAATAAGCAATTAGTTGATGACTTCTTAGCAGAGGTAGGTGCTTCTAAATGACACAACTTGATGCTGATTATGGGAAAGTTCTATTTCAATTATCACTTTCTACTAAGACCATAGACCATATAAAAGAACTTTTATTAAATCATAAGGAATTACAAGCAGTATTAGATAATCCAAGTGTTAGAGCAAAAGAAAAGCATAGAGTGATTGAGCAGCTTTTTGATAGGGAAGCAAGGAATTTTCTGAAAGTGTTATGTGATAATGGAAGGATGAGCCATATTAAAGAAATTCTTATGGCTTATGAGGACCTAGTACTAGAAAGTAAAAATATGATTCGCGCAACGCTTTATTATGTAACAAAGCCTGATGATGCTCAATTAATAGGAATTAAAAATATGATTTGTAAAAAATATAATAAAGAAGATGTTTTGCTAGAATTAAAAGAAGATCCTTCTTTGGTCGGAGGCTTTATCTTAAATGTAGGAGATATAGAATATGACAGAAGTGTGAAAGGTAAACTTTTAGATATGCAAAGAAAACTTCTATGGAGGTAAGCAGCTTGAGTAATATAAATCCAAATGAAATTATTTCTGTACTTAAAAATGAAATAGATGATTATGATAGAAAAACGATCGTACAAGAAACTGGTACAGTGATTCAAATTAGTGATGGGATAGCAAATGTATATGGTTTAAATCATGCTATGTATGGTGAGCTGATTGAGTTTGAAAACGGTGTTCAAGGTATTGTTCAAAATATAGAGATGAAAACAGTTGGTTGTGTATTATTAGGAAGTGATTATGGCTTATCAGAAGGTTCTAAAGCAACTAGAACAGGTAAGAAGGCAGGTGTACCTGTAGGGGAAGCATTAATTGGTAGAGTAGTGAATTCTTTAGGTAAACCTATTGATGGAAAAGGTACTATTAATGCGAAGGATTATTTTCCAATTGAAAATGAAGCGCCGGGAGTGGTAGATAGAAAATCTGTTTCTGAGCCACTTCAAACAGGAATTCTTGCAATTGATGCGATGTTTCCAATAGGTAGAGGGCAACGTGAACTTATTATTGGGGATAGACAAACTGGAAAGACATCTATTGCTGTGGATACTATTATTAATCAAAAAGGACAAGATGTTATTTGTATCTATGTGGCGATTGGACAAAAAGCCTCAACGGTTGCAAAAATCGTTTCTACTTTAACCAAACATGGTGCAATGGACTATACAATTGTTGTTTCGTCACCAGCTAGTGACCTGGCACCATTACAATATATTGCACCTTATGCAGGAACAGCAATGGCTGAGTATTTTATGCACCAAGGTAAAGATGTCCTTATCGTTTATGATGACCTTTCTAAACATGCAGTTGCTTATAGAGCAATGTCTTTATTATTACAAAGGTCGCCAGGACGTGAAGCTTATCCTGGAGATGTATTTTACTTACATGCAAGACTTCTTGAACGTTCAAGTAGACTTAATGAAGCGAATGGAGGAGGTTCTATCACAGCATTACCTATTATAGAAACCCTAGCAGGTGATGTATCTGCTTATATCCCCACTAATGTGATATCGATTACAGATGGACAAATTTTTCTTGAAAGTGAACTATTTTTTGCAGGAATTCGTCCAGCTGTTAATGTAGGATTATCGGTTTCTCGTGTAGGGGGAGCAGCACAAACCAAGGCAATGAAAAAAGTATCAGGTAGCCTTCGTATTGATTTGGCACAATTTAGAGAGATGGAAGTATTCACGCAGTTTAGTTCAGAGTTAGATAAATCAACCAAAGAGCTTTTGGATCATGGACATAGGCTGATAGAGCTTCTTAAACAACCATTAGCAAAACCTATGTCTCTCCATGAAGAGGTTATTTTATTATGTGTTGCTACCAACAGACTTCTATTAAACATACCTGTAAAAGAAATTAAAACATTCAAAACTGAATTAATAGAGCACTTTGAAAATAACTATCCAGATTTAATTCAAGAAATTGAAACTCAAAAAGTCTTAACAGAAGAAATGATTGAGCAAATTAAAAAGGTAACGATAGAATTTAAAAAGTAGGTGAAGAAAAATGACCAATATGAGAGAAATTCGCTTAAGGATGAAAAGTATACAGGACATTATGAAAATCACCAATGCGATGTATTTAATTTCTTCGTCTAAATTAAAGAAAGCAAGAAAAGGTCTAGCGGCTACAGAACCTTATTTTGAAACACTTCAAACAACCATTCATGATATTTTAATGCGTGCACCAGATATGGAACATTTTTCCTTCGATCAGCGTAAAAACATTAAGGAAGAAGATAAAAAAAGAGGATATATTATTATTACTGCTGATAAGGGGATGGCAGGTGCCTATAATCACAATATTATAAAACTTGCTGAAAAGGAAATGAAACGGGGAAAGAATAATTTTCTTTTTGCAGTGGGGCAAGTTGGAAGACGTTACTTTGTAAGAAAGAAATTCACAATTGATGTTGAATTTCTTTATACAGCTCAAAACCCTACTTTACATAGAGCGAGAGTTATTGCTGGAACGATTATGGAATTATATCAAAGAAAAGAATTAGATGAGGTTTATATTATCTATACGAAGATGATTACATCTATGAAAGCAGAACCAGAAGTGCTTCAAGTTTTACCTTTACAAAAGAACAATTTTGATCAGGGTACTGAAAAAAGAATGACTGAAACCGCAGTATTTAACCCTTCACCTGAAAAAGTTATGGATAAAGTGGTGCCTAATTATATTAAAGGACTCATTTACGGGACGCTTGTAGAAGCATTTTCCAGTGAGCAAAATGCTAGGATGATGGCAATGGAGGCAGCAACATCTAGTGCAAAAGATATGATAAGTCACTTATCACTTATGTATAATCGTGCAAGACAAGCAGCTATTACACAGGAGATTACAGAAATTGCTAGCGGTGCCAAGTGTGCGAAGAAATAAAAAGACAGAAAGGAGTGCATAGAGGATGGTAGAAAAAGGAAGAATTGTACAAGTTTTAGGTGCGGTTGTTGATGTAGAATTTGAAGGTGGTAAATTACCAATGATTAAAGATGCATTAACCGTTATTAATGAAGGAAAAAAAGTTGTTATGGAAGTTGCACAACATATGGGAAATAATATTGTAAGATGTATTATGCTAGCATCTAGCGAAGGTCTAACAAAGGATATGGAAGTGACAGCTACAGGAGCAGGGATTACAGTACCAGTAGGTAGACAAACATTAGGGCGTATGTTTAATGTGTTAGGTGATGTGATTGATGGTGGAGAACATGTAGAAGGTGAAGAGCAGTGGAATATTCATAGAGAGCCACCTGAATTCGAAGATCAAAGTCCAGTTGTTGAGATTTTAGAAACTGGGATTAAAGTAATTGATTTACTAGCACCTTATGCAAAAGGTGGTAAAATTGGTTTATTTGGTGGGGCTGGAGTAGGGAAGACAGTCCTTATTCAAGAACTTATTCATAATATAGCAACAGAACATGGTGGTTATTCTATCTTTACAGGAGTTGGAGAACGTTCTAGAGAAGGCAATGACCTTTGGATGGAAATGAAAGAATCTGGAGTTATTAGCAAAACAGCGTTGGTGTTTGGTCAAATGAATGAACCACCTGGTTCTCGTATGAGGGTAGCTCAAACTGGACTAACTATGGCAGAATACTTTAGAGATAGAGAAAAACAAGATGTTCTTTTATTTATTGATAATATTTTTCGTTATGTACAAGCAGGTTCTGAAGTATCGGCTCTTCTAGGTCGTATGCCTTCAGCAGTAGGTTACCAACCTACCCTTGCTAGTGAGGTAGGTGAACTTCAAGAAAGAATTACTTCAACAAAAGATGGTTCTATTACATCTGTACAAGCAGTATATGTACCAGCTGATGACTTAACAGACCCTGCACCAGCAATTACCTTTGCTCATCTAGATGCTACTACAGTTTTATCAAGAAAAATTGTTGAACAAGGTATTTATCCAGCCGTAGACCCACTAGAATCTTCTTCTAGAATTTTAGAGCCAGATGTTGTAGGAGAAGAGCATTATGAAGTGGCTAGAAAGACACAAGAGTTCTTACAACGTTATAAAGAGCTACAAGATATCATTGCTATTTTAGGAATGGAAGAATTGGATGAAGAAGATAAACTAGTTGTGTATCGAGCTAGAAAAATTCAGAAATTCCTATCTCAACCTTTTTCTGTGGCAGAAGTTTTTACAGGAATTAAAGGAAAATATGTACCACTTAAAGAAACTATTAGAGGGTTTAAAGCGATTATTGAAGGAGAGATGGATGAATATCCAGAATCTGCATTCTTAATGGTTGGAACAATTGATGAAGTGATTGAGAAAGCTAATACAATAGATAGTACAATGTAGCTAAAGAGAAGAAATGAGGTATCCAAATGGCAAGTACATTTTATCTTGAAATTCTCGCAAGTGACCATAAGTTTTATGCGGGCGAAAGTGAAGAACTTGTATTTCCAGCTATTGATGGATTATATGGTGTATTACCAGGGCATGAAGCAACAGTTACAGCAGTAGAATCAGGAGAACTTAAGTTTAGAGTAGATGGCACATGGAGATATGTAGCAATTAGCGATGGTTTCATACAAATTTTACCTAATAAAGTGGTATTATTAGTAGATACAGCTGAATTGCCAGAAGAAATTGATATTAAAAGAGCAGAAGAAGCTAAGTTAAGGGCAGAAGAGAAATTACGTCAAAAACAGAGCCTTCTGGAATATTATCAAACTCAGGCATCCCTTAATCGGGCAATGAATAGACTTAAAATAACTAGTAAACGTTTACATTAAGAGATAGAAAAAGAGAGCAGGAGCGATAGAAGCAATGTCATTAAGTTAAGATGACAAAGATAAAAGATTCCTATATCAAAAATGATATAGGGGTCTTTTTTTGAAATAATAGTTGACAAGTAACATCAAATGTGTGGCCGCACTTGCTACTGATTGAAT
>JARKVN010000120.1 GCA_029851645.1 Cellulosilyticum sp.
TCCATACACCTGTTGCTCTTTTAATGGCAGTAGCTATTCAAGGGGCTAAAAAAGGTGGTCGTTTCTTTAAAGCTGTATACTTTGTGCCAACAGTCTTTCCACTGACAGCAGTAGGTCTTTTATGGTACTTTATCTTTATGCCAAATGGTTCTTTAAATACTTTATTAGAAGGCATTGGGCTAAGTTCACTCGTAACACCTTGGTTAGTTAAAGAGTCAACTGCTATGAATACCATCATCTTTGTTAATATTTGGGCTGGGGTAGGTTATTATATGGTTATTTTACTTGCAGGTCTTACTACTATTTCAGAAGATATCTATGAAGCGGCCATATTAGATGGGGTAACACCTGTTACAAAGTTTTTCTACATAACAGTTCCCTTATTAAAACCGATTATACGTATGTGTATTTTGATGGATGTTATTGGAACGATTAAGGTATTTGATCTTGTATTTGTTATGACAGAAGGTGGTCCAAATGGTCTTACCAACTTGCCAACAACACTTATGTATCAAGAGGCATTTAAATATGACCACTATGGTATAGGTAGTGCAATTGGTATGATTATTCTTGTTATTTGTTTAGTTGGAACAGTTGCAAGTGAATGGATTACTTCCAAAACAGCTAAAGAGTAAGGGGGCAAAGGTATGAATAGCAAAAAAATGAGTTTGGCCACAATAATTCAGTATGTATTCTTAATAGCAATGGCAGCAATGTTTGTTACACCTTTGCTATTTACATTAGTTTCTTCTTTAAAAGATAATCGTGAAATTTTCAATAATCCATTTGGTTTGCCAGAAACTTATCATTTTGAAAATTATATAACAGCTTGGAAAGAAGCTAATATGGGACAGTTCTTCTTTAATAGTGTATTTATTTCTGTTAGTACAGTGATTTTATTAGGAATCGTATCCTCTATGGCTGCATTTGTTATTGCCAGGTTTCAGTTCAAAGGCAATAAAGCTTTAATGATTTTTTTCTTACTAGGAATGATGATTCCAATGCACACAATTTTAGTACCTATTACTTATATCATTGGTTCATTAGGTCTTAAAAATAATTTATTTGTACTGGTTCTACTTTATGTCGGTTTTTCAACTCCATTTAGTATTATGGTGCTTTCAAACTTTATGAGAGGAATTAACCAGTCCTTAGAGGAGGCAGCGATTATTGATGGTGCAAACTATTTACAAATTTATCGCCATATTGCTTTACCACTTACCATACCAGCTCTTTCAACGATTTCAATTTTTAACTTTTTAGGAGCATGGAACAATGTACTTTTCCCATTATTATTTATTAATGATAAAAAACTTAAGCCCATTGCATTAGGTCTTTTAAATTTTAATGGAGAAAGGGGTTCAGAGTACGGACCTTTAATGGCCGCTATTGCAATTACTGTATTTATCCCACTGGTTATCTACTTATTGTTCCAAGAAAAAGTAGAAAGTGGCTTAGCAGCAGGTGCTGTTAAAGAATAGAAGGTGAAATCATGAAAAAAGTCATTGGAGGAAATCAAGTTGTTGCTGCCATTATACTCAACTTTTTAGGTGTATTATCTTATGCAATAGGAATCAACTGTTTCGCAGCCCCACATAATATTGCGCCAGGAGGCGCTAGTGGGATTGCTATTTTAGTCAATCATATATGTAACATTCCTATTGGAGTTTTTACATTTGTATTTAATATCCCTTTCTTAGCTCTAATTTATATAAAAGGATACTTTCCGAAATCCTTTGTTTTAAAAACACTTGCAACAACTATGTTACTTTCAATTTTAACAGATACAGTAGTAGCAAGTCTTCCCATTTATAAAGGTGACCCCCTCCTGGCTTCTATGTTTGCAGGGGGGCTTATGGGAGTTGGATTAGCTTTAGTCCACTTAGGGTTATCCAATACAGGAGGTATTTCTTTAATTGGAGTGGTGATTCAAAAGCTTAATCCACAGTTTCAAGTAGGGGGATTGATTGCTGGTTTAAATATTGCAGTTGTAATAGCATCAGGAATTGTTTATAAAAATGCAGAGAGTATGTTATATGCTGTAGTAACAGTTTATATTTCAGGACTTTTTATGGATAAGTTATTAGAAAGTGCAGCCACTAAAAATCTAATGATTATTATGTCAGAGTGTACAGACCGTGTGAGGCAAGTTCTTGTTGATGGGCGTAAGTCTATTACAATTTTGCAAGGGGAGGGCGGTTACTCTAGTAGAATGCAACGTGTGATTTTATGTGCTGTAACAAAAGAAGACTGTGAGGCCATTCAAAAAACCATTAAGGATATTGATAAGGAATCGTTAATTATTGTAACCAATGCAAGTAAAGTAGAAGGAAAAGGATTTAAGCATGTGATTTAGTGAAGGATATATTTTGAATAAACGAAAGTAGGGGAAATGCAATGACAACCATTCATCTCAATCAGCAAACAACAAGTTATCAAATTCATTTAGTAGCAGAAGATGAAAAAGCTCAAAAAGGAAAGGAGCTCGTGCTCACTTACTGCGGACATGAGGAAACAATTTGTATTGAAGTAGGAATTGGGAAAATAGAAAAGTTAGATCCGATAATGACTAAAGAAATAGCTGCAAAGGCTATAAAAGAAGTTCAAAGGCTTGGGGCAAAAGTAGTAAGTTTCAATATGAGTGTATTAACAAAGGCAAATGGACTAGAAAATCTTCAAGATATAGTAGAAGGAATATTACTTGCTTCAACTTTGCCTAAAAGCTATAAAGAAATACCTTCTAAGGAATCCTTTGAAGTTTATCTTCAAGGAATCTCAGAAGAAGATATGGAGTGTGCTAAGAAGCTGATTTCACAAAGAAAACATATGGTAGAAGGTATTTTACTAGCAAGAGACTGGGTCAATGCCCCAGGAAATAAACTAACGCCAAGACATTTTGTAGAAAACATACAAAAAGCCTTTGAAGGGAGTAAGGTGGAAGTAGAGGTAAGGAATGCAGAAGAAGTGCAAAAAATGGGAATGGAAGCACTACATGCTGTAGGAGATAGCAGTAGTCATAAACCTTATTTTGTTGTACTACGCTACTTACAAAATCCTAAAAGTCAAGAAATTATGGGACTTGTTGGGAAGGGTGTAACCTGTGATACAGGTGGATATTGTCTAAAGTCAGCAGGTTCTATGCTAGGGATTAAGGGAGATATGGCAGGTGCTGCTGCTGTATTAGGTGCAGTGTACGGGCTTAGCAAAAATGAGTGTGAGGTAAATGTGGTAGCTTGCATTCCCATTTGTGAAAATCGTATTTCAGAAAGTAGCTTACTTCCAGGAGATGTGATTGGTTCTTTATCAGGTAAGCAAATTGAAGTTCTTAACACAGATGCTGAGGGGCGACTTATTTTAGCAGATGCTATGACGTATATTGTAAGAAATGAAAAGGTTACAAAGGTACTGGATATTGCAACGCTAACAGGAGCTGTTGTTAGTTTACTTGGCTTTTCTATTGGCGGAGTGCTTTGTGATGATGACACACTTTGGGAAAGTCTTGAAACAAGTGCCAATGAAGCGGGAGAGCGTTATTTGAGGATTCCTTTCTATAAAGAACATGAGAAGATGATAGAAAGTAAAATCGCAGATATTAAAAATATGGGTGAGAGCTATTGTGGTACCATTACAGCAGCACTGTTTATACGTGAGTTTGCACAAAAAGTGCCTTGGATTCACTTAGATATTGCAGGAACGGCTTGGGTAGATAGTCCAGTATTTGAATATCAGCATAAAGGTGCAACAGGTGCAGGGGTGACATCTATTTATTATTTATGCCAACAGATACATTAAGTCCATTTATGATAAAAAGGCAAAGGGGGTTTTAAATCATTTATGTTTCTAGAAAATCGTGAGCAAGGCATTCAAAAAGCTTTTGAAGAACGCCTCATGCTGTTTGGAGAAAAGACAACAGAAATTTTACAAGGGATAATGAGTTGTAGTCCCAAAGAAGCACTTTGTGCAAAATTTTTATATTATACCATGCCACTTGCGGATGTAGCAAGTTATGATTTTGATACGTTTTTAGATTATGTTAAACAGGGTGTATTTTTATATGAAGAGGGACCTTTTAAAGAGGAAGTACCAGATGATATATTTTTAAATTACATACTATATCACCGTATTAATGAAGAAGAAATTACACCTTGTCGCACATTTTTTTTTAAGCAACTTAAAGAGCGTATTGCAGGAAAAACCATGCGTGAGGCAGCAATAGAAGTGAACTATTGGTGTAGTGAAGAGGCAACTTATCAATCAACAGATGAGCGGACAGTAGCAGCTATGACTGTTTTTAAAGGAGCTTATGGAAGATGTGGAGAGGAATCTACTTTTACTGTATCTGCACTGCGTAGTGTGGGCATACCTGCTCGTCAAGTCTATGCACCAAGATGGTCACATTGTGATGACAACCATGCATGGGTAGAGGTATATGTTGATGGTAAGTGGCACTTTTTAGGTGCATGTGAACCAGAAGAGATACTGAATAAGGGATGGTTTACGAATGCTTCTTCTAGGGCAATGCTCATCCATTCAAGGTGGTTTGATGATGTCAAACCCCAAGAAGAAATCATTAGTAAGCAAGGCGTAGCCACTTTAGTCAATCATACCAACTTTTATGCACATACCAATAAAGTTGAAGTTACGGTTTGTAATGAACAAGGGCATCCAGTACAAGGCGTTGAGGTTCATTTTGAAATTATGAACTATGCCGAGTTTTATCCAATTGCATCTATCCAAACCAACCATGAAGGTAAGGCCTATTTGACCACAGGGCTTGGAAGTTTGCATCTCTATGCAGTACATAATGGGCATTATGCTGAGCAATATATAGATACAAGACAGGTCAGTAGTGTGACATTGACACCTCATATGCCTCTTAAAAAAGAGAGCTGGGAAGAACATGAACTGATTGCACCAGTAGATGCACCCATTCATACTGAGCTTCCAACAAAAGAGCAAAAGGTAATAGGAAAAGAAAAAGTTAAGAAAGCAACTCAAAAGCGTTTAATGAAAGTGGAAAAGTTTTTACAAGGTGACTATCCTATATATCGTGAACTTGCAAGAGGGAATTTTAAAGAAATAGAAGATTTTCTAAAGGCGCCTGTTGCAGATGAGATGCAAATTTGGAAAGAAAAAATGCTCAAGGTGATAAGTAAAAAAGATTTTAGAGACTGTCAATGTAGCGTTCTACAAGAGCATTTAGAATATGCAGCACCTTTTTCAAAGAATTACGAAGAAGAGATTTTTATCAGTTATGTGCTAAATCCACGTATTGAACTAGAGCCTATGACAGCATACCGTGACTATATTACGCATCATTATACCGAAAGTCAAAAGGATTTAATGAAAAAATGTCCAAATCTTATTTGGGAAATGATAGAGGAGCATATTCAAAGTGATGAAACCTTTGGGTATTCCAATATCACCACTTCACCTGTTGGCTGTTTAAAGCTTCAGCGTGCAAGTGAACGTTCTAAAAAAATACTTTTTGTAGCCATTTGTCGTACATTAGGCATTCCAGCAAGGCTTAATCCAATCCATCAAATGGTGGAGTATTATAGAAATGGAACCTTTAACCGAGTAACAGGAGAGAAAAAGAATTATGGAACACTGATTTTAAAAAGTGGAGAGGCTGAGGTTAATTGGGAATACTTTCAAAACTGGAGTCTAGCAAAGCTTGAAAAAGGACGATATCAATCATTAGATTTAAAAACACAAGTTTGGGAAGAAGAAAAGCTGACACTTGAGTTAGAAGGTGGTACCTATCGCCTCATAACGGCAAATCGTTTACCTAATGGTAATATTTTTGCCAAAACTCATACATTAGAACTTGGGGTTAGTGAAGTAAAAGAACTCACATTAAGTTTAAAAGAAGCTAAACTAAGTGAGATGCTTGAACTTGTAAATTTGCAAGAGTTTGAACTTCAAACAGAGACTGGCGAAAAGATAAAAGCATCAAGTATTTTAAGTCAGGACAAGATGCTACTGATTTGGCTTGAGCATAGTAAAGAACCAACAGAACATATTTTAAATGAACTTTATACGCAGCAGTCTTACTTTAATAAGTTGGGGAGAAAAATTTGTTGGATCATTAAGGATGAAAGTGCCTTAGAGGACCCAACTTTAAAGAAAGTAAGAAGCGTTTTACCCAATGTTCAAATTTACTATGACGATTTCGAGGAAAATGTGCAAACTTTAGGACGTCGCATGTATGTAGACCCTGATAAATTGCCTTTAATTATTGTAACAGATAAAGGGATGGGAGGCCTCTACGCAACAAGCGGCTACAATGTAGGAACCGCAGATATGCTTAAACGTATTTTTGAAGAGTCATAGAAAATAACTTAGAAAAACCAAAAGAAGAGCTGTTAGTATAGTAATGAAAAAGTTACTATACTAACAGTTTCTTTAATTTTCATATTTCTAATTTGTATCATGAGTTTGTTTCTGGAAATAGGTAGAAAAATACATTTTTATGGAGTATACTTGAATGAAAAAGAGAATAAATAAAGGAAAGATGGGAATGAGAAAATTAATAAAGAAAAGTACTTTAATATTAGTGGCATTTGGCATAACTGGGATGCTAATAGGTTGCCAGAAGAGTGAGGCAATTACCTCACCTCCAGCAGGGGAGGAGCAGCAAAAAGAGCCATTTAATCCTGTAAAATTCACGTACTGGGGAGAGGGTAAAGCGTATGATGTAATAGTTGAATCTCCCAGACAAAGAGCAGTGACTTTATCGCAATTTATGACTGAGATGTTACTTGCATTAGGTTTAGAAGACCAAATGGTGGCCACTGCATTATTAGATAATCCAATACTACCTGAGTTTGAAGAAGCGTACAATCAAATTCCTGTACTTCAAGTAGGAGAAGGTCATGCCATTTCTAAGGAGGCATTTATTGCAAGTGGTGCAGATTTTGTAAGTGGATGGGACTCATCTATTAGTGAGCAAACAACAGGGTCAGCAGAAGAACTTATTTCAAAAGATATTGTTCCTTTTATGGCAGCATCTTATGGGGTAGATGCTACTATAGAAACTGTTTATGAGGATTTTTATCTTTTAGGAAAATTATTTAATGTAGAAGATAGGGCGCAAAAAGTAGTAGAACAGATGAAATTAGATATAAAAAGCGTAACAGATCAAGTGGGCCCAATTAAAGAAGAAGACCGCATTAAAGTGATGGTTTATGATTCAGGGCAAAATGATGCTATGGTGGTGGGGACAGGACTTGCCAACCATTTGATAGAGCTAGCAGGTGGAAATAATATCTTTTCAGAAGATGCCAATAAACCTTATATAAATGTTTCATGGGAGAGTGTAGTAGCTAGAAATCCTGAAGTCATATTGGTAACAGAATTTATGGCAGGAGACTTGGCAGAAAGTAAAATAGATTTTCTAAAAAGTCATCCTGCATTAAAAGAAGTTTCTGCTATAAAAAATAATAGGATATATGTTGTAGGATTGGCGGACTTATCACCTGGGATTAGAAACCCTAAGCTGATTGAAAAGATGTATGACTATTTTTATGAAGTGGCAACGCCAGAAGAAGGTTAGGCGAGACTATGTTAAGGGGCAAAGTAAGAAGCTGGAAAAAGGGGAATTTCTGGGTGGGAATAAGTGGCTTACTACTGGTACTCATTTTGATAATGGTGGTTGCAGTAGCCATAGGAGGGACGTATATTGCACCTAAAGAAGTTTATAAAGTACTGATTTACAAATTGACTAATGGGTACTTTTATAAAGATGCAGGAGATGCCATGCTAGAATCTATTATATGGGAAATACGTTTGCCTAGAGTGTTATTAGGTGCCATAGGTGGCGCTGGATTAGCACTTTGTGGTGTACTGATGCAGTGTATCACTAAAAATCCAATTGCTGAGCCCTATATACTGGGCGTTTCTTCAGGAGCATCTTGTGGAGCTGTTGCAGTCATTGTTCTAGGAGGAATGGTATCATCTGTTGGTATAACAAGTGTGACAATGGGGGCATTTATAGGAGCGATTGTAACAGGAATACTTGTTTTGGCTATAGGGACTCAAATGGGAAGGGAACCGTCTACTATAAGGCTTGTATTATCAGGAATGGCAATTTCTACAATTTTTTCTGCACTAACCAATCTATTGATTTATGCAGCTCAAAACACCAATCAAGCCAAGACAGCACTTTTTTGGACTGTAGGAAGTTTAGGGGGTGCTAAGTGGGAAGTATTGTTATTACCATTTATCATATTGAGTATAGTGATGATGGTTACTTTGCTCGTTTCAAAGTCATTAGACCTTTTGCTAGTAGGTGATCAAAGTGCGATGATGCTAGGTATGAATATTAAATTAATCAAGGTCATGATTTTAGTATTGGCAACGTTACTCACATCGTCTTTAATTGCTGTTACAGGCTCAATAGGATTTATAGGTCTCGTGGTACCTCATGTATGTAGAACGCAGGTTGGAAGTGACCATAAAAAACTGATTTTATCTTCAGCATTAATAGGAGCAATCTTTTTGATAGTTTCAGATATGATAGCTAGGGGCTTGTTTCCGCCACTAGAAATACCCATAGGGATTATTACCGCTTTAGTAGGGGGGCCATTTTTCTTATATCTTATTGCTAAGAAAAACTATTCATTTGGAGGCAGTGAATGATGTTAAAGCTTCAGGTCAAAAATCTTCGATTTCGGATAGATCAAGAGGAAATACTAAAGCAGATCTCTTTTGATATAGAAAAAGGAGCGTTTGTGGGGATTATAGGACCCAATGGATCTGGTAAATCGACTCTACTTAAAAATATATATAGAGTGTATAAACCATCTAGTGGAAAGATTTTATTAGATGCTAGAGCGTTATGTCAAATTAAAGAGAAGGAATGTGCACAAAAGATAGCTGTTTTAGCACAAGAAGAAGGCACCTATTTTGATTTTACAGTGGAACAAATGGTAAGAATGGGAAGGTATCCTTATAAATCCATTTTTGAAAGTTATACAAAAGAAGATCTTAAAATTACTAATCAGATGCTTAGGAAGGTAGGATTAGAAAATAAGAAGGATAGAAGCTTTTCTAAGCTCTCTGGAGGAGAGAAGCAGCGGGTTTTAATTGCAAGAGCTTTAGTTCAAAATACCGATTTTCTAGTACTAGATGAGCCTACCAATCATTTAGATATAGGCTATCAAATTCAACTTATGGACTTAGTTAAAAGTCTTAATATGACTACTTTAGCTGCCATGCATGATATGAATTTAGCTGCTATGTATTGTGACTATCTAATGGTGATGCAAAAGGGGGAGCTTATTAAAGTGGGCAGTGTAAAAGAGGTTCTAACAGTAGAACTCTTAAAAGAAGTATTTGGAGTAAGTGCTTATATAGGAACCAATCCAATAAACGAAAAAATAAGATCGGAAGAGCGTCG
>JARKVN010000122.1 GCA_029851645.1 Cellulosilyticum sp.
TACGAATACATCATCTCCTTCTTCTCTAGAAATGAAACCAAAACCTTTTTCTGCATTAAACCATTTAACTGTACCTGTCATTGTTAGGTACCTCCTTAAAATAAAAGTGTAAACTGATACATAAACAAACATTCACACATTACCAGAGATTATATACATTATATAATCTCTGGTAATGTGTGAAATCTATAAGCATATATCATATTCCTCTTTATTATAAGCCAGAATTCACTTCTTGTCAAATACTACCCACTTCTCTTTTAAAACTAAAAGGGAAAGCTCACTTCACTCGAACTTTCCCTTTCTTACTAAGTTTATTCCTATCCTATGTAAATCTACTTTAAAATAGCATTAATTTGTTGTAATTCTTCTTCTGTAAACTCTAGGTGGTCTAATGCCTTAACGCAGTCTTCGATTTGGCTTACCTTACTTGCTCCAATCAGAACAGAAGTCAACTTACCTACTTTTAAATTCCAAGCTAAAGCCATTTGTGCTAAACTTTGCCCTCTTTTACCTGCTACTTCATTAAGCGCTTTTACCTTTGCCACTAATTCCTCAGTAATATCAGATTTCTGCATAAACACACTACTACTTGCAGCTCTAGAATCCTCAGGAATACCATTTAAATAGCGGTTCGTTAGTTTACCACCTGCTAATGGAGAGAAGGCAATACTTCCTACACCTTCTTCCTCTAATACATCTATTAATCCATTTTCAATCCAACGATTGAGCATAGAGTATGAAGGTTGATGAATGAGACAAGGTGTTCCTAAGTCCTTTAGTATCTTAACAGCTTCTTTAGTTTGTTCTGCATTATAGTTTGATAGCCCTACATAAAGTGCTTTACCTTGTCTAACGATTAAATCCAATGCCCCCATTGTTTCTTCTAGCGGCGTATTAGGATCTGGCCTATGATGATAGAAAATATCAAAGTAATCTAAACCTGTACGTTTTAGGCTTTGATCCAAACTAGAAACAAGATATTTCTTAGATCCCCATTCACCATAAGGTCCTGGCCACATATAATACCCTGCCTTAGTAGATAGTACTAACTCATCTCGATAAGGTAATAAATCTTCTTTTAGAATTCTACCAAAATTAGATTCTGCTGAACCAGCTGGAGGCCCATAATTATTAGCCATATCAAAGTGTGTAATACCTAAATCAAACGCACGTCTTAACATCTGTCTACTTACTTCTACTTGTGTAACATCTCCAAAGTTATGCCATAGACCTAATGAAATCGCTGGAAGTAACAGGCCACTCTTTCCACAACGATTATATTTCATTTTTTCATAACGCTTTTCATCAGCTAAATAAACCATACCCTTTCCCCCTTTGACACTTATCCTTTAATTTTTTAATCCTACCTCTTCTACTATATCCTAATCCCCCATTATAAGTAAATTATCTCTTTTATATAATAGTCTATAAATTTTATAATTCTATATTATTCTTTTTCCATCTTTAATCCTTTCAGCTTACCTGTGTTATATAAAAACATAAAGATTGCCATACCACAAATTAATATATACCCAAGTACACTATACTTATCAGGTACTTGATTAAATAAGAAAAAGCCTAGTATTGCCGAGAAAAGAACTTGTGAATAATCATAAACTGAGATTTCTTTAGCTGGTGCATAACAATAAGCTGCTGTTATAGCAAACTGCCCACCTGCTGCTGCTAATCCTGCTAATAAAAGCATACTAATTTGTATGAATGTCATTGGCTCATAACCAATCACTAAATAAGGCAAAGTCACTAAGCAGGAAAAAACTGAAAAGAAGAAAACAATAAATGGTCCTTTCTCTCCACATTGCCCTAAACGCCTTACAGCTGTATAGGCTGCTCCAGCACCAACACCACCTATGAGTCCAACCAATGCTGGCAGGCTACCTAGATTTCCAAAGCTAGGTTTAATAATAAAAAGGCACCCTATAAATGCACCTATAACAGAAAAAAGTTGTACAAAGTTCACCTTTTCCTTTAAGAAAAAGTAACTAAAAACAATTGCAAAAAATGGTGACATTTTATTAAGCATAGAAGCATCTGCTAATACTAAGTGGTCTACTGCATAAAAATTACATAGGATTCCTATCGTTCCACAAATAGAGCGTACAATCAGTAATCCTAAGTTTTTCTTATCATGAAGAAATCCACTCTTATTCTTCTTTAAAATAATTGCCGCAAAAACTAACGCCACTAAATTACGAAAAAAGCTTTTTTGAATGGAAGGTAAATCTCCCGAAAGCCTTACAAAAGTATTCATTAAAGCAAAACAAAGTGCCGCTAGCATAATATAAATAACGCCTTTGTATTTTTGATTCATTGATACTCCTCATCTATATTTTATAGTCTTGCTTTTTCTATTTTATCACCTTTTTTACCTATTGTCTTTTGCCTATTTTAATAAGTTTCTTCAATAACAAAAATTCATGAAGTAGTATTTATATATCAAAAAAGAGCTACCTTGTAACTTAAGCCATTACAATCTTGGTAGCTCTCTTTATTCTATCTTTTACTTCTAAGAAATTCTAAGTCCCACAATATGTTTTGTATGCACAGCCTGTTTGTTTGGGAAGCTGCGCATACGCTTCACTTATATTTTCATAGTCATAAGGCTTTCTAATTGCTTCTAGAAGTGCTTCCATCACACTATAATCATGATGCTGAACGGCTGCCTCTAATGCCTCTTCCACCCTATGATTACGTGGTATCACAGTTGGATTATTTTTCTCCATGAGCTTTCTTGAATCCTCTTTAGATTGCTCCTGTCTTTCTAATCTTTCTTGCCAAAGCTTATACCACTCTTTAAACTCTTCTATTTGAAAAAGTTCCAAACCAGACAAGTCACCTAAAGTTAGACTACGAAAGGTATTGGTATAATCTGCTTTATACTTTTGCATCATACTTAAAAGGTCTTCAATTAAAGATTCATCCTCTTTTTCAGCATTAAAGAAACCTAATTTCCTTCTCATCCCTAAGTACCAATTTTCTTTAAATAATTGTGTGAAACGAGAAACTGCCTCTTGTGCCATCTTTATAGCCTCTTCTTGATTTTCGTGCAACAGAGGTAATAGGGTTTCTGCAAATCTAGCTAAGTTCCACCCACCTATTCTAGGTTGATTTCCATAAGCATATCTTCCCTCTGTATCAATAGAACTAAAAACAGTTTTTAAATCATAGGTATCCATAAATGCGCAAGGCCCATAATCAATGGTCTCACCGTTTATCACCATATTATCTGTGTTCATGACGCCATGGATAAAACCAACTAATTGCCACTTGGCAATAAGCTCGGCTTGCTGTTTTACTACTTCATTTAACAAATATAAGTAGGGGGTTTGCTGACTCATGCCCTCTTTAAAATGTCTTTCTAAAGTATAGTCTGCTAATGCCTTTAATTCATGAATTGTTCCCCACTTGGCTACATATTGAAAAGTACCAACTCGTATATGACTCTTCGCAATTCGAGTTAGTATAGCTCCTGAGAGTGGTTTTTCTCGCATGATCACTTCACCTGTTGTTACA
The DNA here is from genome assembly GCA_029851645.1 of Cellulosilyticum sp. GTDB lineage: Bacteria > Bacillota > Clostridia > Lachnospirales > Cellulosilyticaceae > Cellulosilyticum. Next base: position 3,535 of record JARKVN010000122.1, read on the forward strand.
ACAGCTAAGCTACGTGTTGTAGGAATGCCTAGGGCGTGCATTCCTTCACTAATAATATATTCTCTTAGCATAGGTCCTAGTGCAGCTTTTCCATCTCCACCTCTAGAATAAGGTGTTCGCCCTGAGCCTTTGAGCTGAATATCTACTCGATTTCCCTCTTTGGATACATACTCGCCAAGTAAAATCGCTCTACCATCACCTAGCCGATTAAAGTATCCAAACTGATGCCCTGCATAAGCCTGTGCAAGAGGTGTTGTACCTTCCAAAATTTTATTACCTGCAAGCATTTCTATGCCTTCATCACTTTGTAAAAATGTCTCATCAAATCCCAATTCTTCTGCTAAGGTATGATTAAATACTACCAGCTTAGGACTTGGCACTTTACTTGGATTTTGCTGAGTATATAATACTTCTGGAAGGTTCCTATACGTATTTTCTAGCTTTAAATATTTGTTTGTAATCTGTTGTCTCTCGTTCATTGTGCCTCCTTCAATTTTAACCTTTATACTCAGTATACTTTTAGTTTGCTCCTAAAGTTTTTACTTATTCTAAGAAACTAGATTCTCTACTTCATCTTAGTCACGTATGAATCGCTCTAATTTCTTTCCACCTGGTATTCCTCTTAAATCTTCCTTAGTAATGGTATGTGTTATAACGGCTACTACAAAATAAACTATTATAGCAAATGGAATCACTAATAACATACTTACTCTTGGGCTATCAAAAAGCTGATTCATTCCTATATAAACGCCATAAGAAAGCACGCCCATAATCCCTGCACAAATGATTGGTCTTATAACAACCTTTCTCCACTCTAATCTTATAGAAAACTCTTTATTTAGATAAACTAAGTTAAACATCCCATAGAGGAAATAACAAATTGTTGTGCTATGAATGACACCGTAGATATTAAGTTGTGGTATACGAATTAACACATAACTAATTATAATTTTCACCAAACACGCCAAAAGCGCATGAATGGAGGCTCTAAGTGGCTTTCCCATACCTTGAATAACTGCTGCACTTAATTGTGCAATTGTAATAAAAATTAAACTAATAGCTCCTGCGGAAAGCAATTCTCCTCCTGTTCCACCTGTTAAAACCAGTCCAATAATAGGCTTACCAAAAAGGAAAAAAGCGACTGTAGTAGGGGCACCAATAATCATTCCTAATTTAAAAATACTTCTAATACGCTCATTAACCTCTACTTGATTTTTAATAGCTACACTAGCTGCTATCGCTGGAATTGAAGCTGCCGCGATTTGAAGAATTAATGAAACTGGAATGTTAATAAAGGTATTGTATTGAAAACCATATTGTCCCTTTAGGCTAGTTGCTAATGTGTTAATATCTAGCTCAGTAGCATTAGGGACAGGTATCTGTTCAATCAGTCCGCTACTTTTTAATTGCATTAAACTATTTGGCAATAAGCTTGAAATCATACTTAAATCAATAAAAGTCATAATGGAAAATACAGAAGTACTAATAATGATAGGTAAAATAATCTGTAATGTCTTCTTTAAAATGACTCTACCACTTTCTTCATGTACTACTGTTTGTGCCTCTAAAAGAGGTCTTCTTTCGCGTCTTGTCTTAATATAAGTTGCTATTAAAATCAAAAGTGCTACAAATGCCCCTATAGAAGTTCCTAATGTTGCGCCGACTACTGCACTTAAAAGTGACCTATTAATTAAATAATACGCCAGAACTACAGTAAATATCACATGTACAATTTGCTCAATAACCTGCGACTTAGCTGTAGGAACCATATTCCCCAATCCTTGAAAATATCCCCTAAGGCTAGCTACTACAGTGGCAATTAAAATCGTTGGCACAAGTACCCTAATAGGTGTCCCTACATTTTCATTGGGAAAAAATACATCAGAAATCACATCTGCCCCTAGACAAACCACAATCGCTAAAATCAGCGAGCATATAAGTCCACCTTTTAAAGTTAACTTAAAAACACGGTCTGCCTCTCTATAAGCGCCTACTGCCTCCCTTTCAGCAATCAATTTAGATAAGCCTGATGGAATAGCTGTTGCGGTTAAAGTTAAGATAATCACATAAACTTGATAAGCTGAAGAGTATAGACCATTTCCCTCATCTCCAATAATATTCGTTAGTGGGATTCTGTAAATCAACCCTATCATCTTGCTAAGCATGACACCAATACTTAAAATCATAGCCCCTTTTAATATATTTTGCTTTGTTTCCATAGTTTTCTCCTTATTCTGCTGTGTCCTTCATGTAGTATTTCCTGGGACATTTTCATGCTTATTTTATTTACATGGATATTACTTCCTAGCATTTTCTAGCTCTTCTATCACTTATAAATGCTAACACAATCATCATAGTAATATTAACAACTAAAAAGACAATCGCCCCTGTCATTCCAATAGCATCACCTAAGAACCCTACAATTTGTGGTGTAATAATTCCACCTAAAGCTGCCATAGCTAATAAGATAGACATCCCTGTAGTAGAACCCTTAATCAGCTTTCCACCATTCGCAACACCTGTTGGATAAATTCCTGCAAAGAAGAAACCTAGTCCGACTACAGCAATAGTAATCACGAGTAGATTAGTTGTTGCTATCAGTAAGACAAAGAAAATAGCTGTGCAAATACAGTTAACTAAAATAAGTTTTTGCCCCGCGATACGTTTAGATAAATAACCTGTACATAGTCTGCCTAGCATAATAACAACCCATGTAATAGATACTAAATTAGTTGCGTAAGCATCACTCATCACACCAATACTTTTGAAATAGGTAACAAACCATCCATTCACACAATTCTCTACACCTAGATAGAAAAACAAAACGCCACCTATTAAATAGAAATCTGCATTTCTCATAAAGGTTTCGCCTTGGCTTTTTTCTTTTACTGTTTTTTCTTTCTTCTGAGCGACAAGTGGCATAGTCCAATAGCCAATACATGAAGTCATGGATAATAGGATAATCGTATAAACCACAGCCCTCCAATTAAATCCTTGGCTAATATAAACAGACGTTAGAAATGGCGCCAAGAAAGCTCCTACCGCAAATATTGTATGGAGTAAATTTAAAGCTAGTGGTGAACCATCATAATCATTAACAACCATATTATTCGTAATACTCACTGAGCCCCTTCCAATACCTAATAAAATAAATGCTATGTACATCACACCAATGGGTGGTAATAATGTAATGACAAATAAATTTAGTGGTACTAGCATAGATAAAAGTGATATAGTCCTCTTCTGCCCTAACTTCGCCACAATGATAGGGTTTACAAAACTCGCTAATAAATTTCCAATAGCAAAGGCTGATAAGAAACCTCCTGCAACACTATAACTAATCCCTGCCTCTTCTATTAAGTAAGGTAAAATAGCCCCCACTACTAATGCCATCATCCCATTTGCTAAAAAAGCGTAATAACAAGGGATAAATAACTTCATTTTAGTACTCATTACTCTCATTATTTCTTTTCCTCCTGGCTATTAAAAAGCATTCTCATCCTTAGTTATTTTACTTCTAACCTAATCTTTTGTCAAAAAAATCGAAATCCATTAACCATTTCCAAAGTAAATTTCCACAAATATTTTTTCCATTAATTGTAAATTTTTTTATTATATTTTTATTTCTTAATTCTTATCTATCCCTTATAATAAAATGAGATTTCCAGTTTTTTACTTTTTTATTATACTAATGTTAAATTTTATAAGAGAGGTGCCTTTATATGAAAAGCAAGCGTTTAATTATTTTACTTGTTATCGTTCTAATCTTTCCTTATTCTCTTCTTGCAGCTTCTACAACATCCTATAAACTTGGTCAATTTGAAATGGGAACCATCCAATTAGTCTATGATGATGTTTCCATTAATACCTATAAAGCCTATGGTACACATTATGTGGCAATAACTGACCTCATACAACTTGGTTTAAATATTGACTATAACCACGCTACTAAAACGACTTCTATCTCCCTTCCAGAAACTTCCCTAGTTACCACTACTTCTGCTGCTCTTTCCATTACAAATAAATCTTTTACTAATTATACAGGCACCGTTCAAATCGGTCATTTTCGGACACAGAGTTTATCTTGTGAAAATCATGTCTTCATTCCATTAGCTGCTCTTAGACAATTAGGAACTTTATCTTTCACAGAAAATACTTGTATCTTTTCTCCAACACCTGAAGTTCCAGTCGTTGCTACTGAAACTTCTTTAAAAAGCTTCTATGATGAACCTCTACAAGTTACCCTTTTAGATATTTACTGGAAAGATGAAGCGATTCTTAATACTTCTACCTATATGCTTAACCCTAACGAAGTTCTTCCTAGAACGCCCTCTGTTATAGAGCAAGACGCCATTTATATTGCTACGATTATTCAAAGCGCTACAGGTGAACAGCTCCACTATGTTAATAACAGTTATCTTGGTCAACTTAATGAGCCTCTTTTAAAAAAATACGCTCGTATAAAAAACGGCACTTTTCTTGATGATTATGGTGATCCAATTGCCCTAGATAAAATCATCTGGGTAGAAGATACCATCAATAGCAAGAACTTAAGTAGCCCAACTCAATACCTTGTCTGGACACGTATTGATGAGCAAAGTACATATATCTTTGAAGGCAGTGAGAATAACTGGACACTTATTAAACACTTCATCTGCTCTACAGGTAGAGATCATACACCTACTCCCAAAGGAAAATTTGCTTTAACTCGCAAAGTTCCAAGCTTTGGACAAGATAAAGGCTATTGCTGTAAACACGCTTTTGGCTTTATTGGCACAACCTACCTTTACCACTCTATTATCTTTGATAAAACAGGCTCTTATCTCTTAGAGAATAAAGGTGTCTTAGGTAAAAAAGCCTCTGAAGGATGTATCCGTTTCTCTGTGGAAAATGCTAAATGGTTTTACGACCATATGATTCCTGGTACTACAGTATATATTAGTTAATCACATAAAAGGAGCTGTCGCATTAGCCTATAAAATTAGCTAGTGTGACAGCTCCCTTTACTTATTTAGTTATATATTCCACCTCCACTTTCTTATCTTCTTTTAGCATACTTACCTTCTGATTGATTATCCTCACAAGTTCACTCCATTTATTTTTTCAATAGGGGCTAACGCCTTGATTATACAAAAACTAATTGGGTGCATTTAGTATTTAGGCCTTGAAGAATCATTCTATTTATCATAAGATAACATAGTACACCTTAAATTAAGAGAGACAGTTCGAGACCTTCCTGTCTAAAAACAAAACTAGGGACAACTTATTGTTGTTGTGAATTATTAATTTGGAGGTGATTAACAGATGAATATGACAAATTTAAGTAAAACACAAAAACTTATTTTCTCAGCTTTAATTATGGCACTTTATGTTGCCTGTTTGTATTTTACCCAAAGTTTTTCTTTTGGTGCCTATCAGATTCGCATTGCGACTTCTTTATATGCCCTTTCATATTTATTTCCGTTCCTAGTTCTTCCGTTTGGTCTCGCTAACTCACTCGGTAATTTATTATGTGGTGGTTTAGGAATTCTAGATTTAATAGGTGGCTTTCTAGTTGGTATTTTAGTAAGCTCTAGTCATGTTGTATTCAAGAAATTCTCTATAAGCTACTGGTTTATGATTGTTACCATTACTTTTATTCCAGGACTTCTTGTACCTATTTGGCTCTCCTACCTTCTTAACATTCCTTATACTGCACTTGTCATTCCCCTTTGCATTGGACAAGTCATCCCATCCATCAGTGGTATACTTCTTATTAAAACACTTCAACCTATACTAAACAGTGCATCTAAGGAGGTAATCTAAATGAGTGGTAGATTAAAAGAAGAAATGGGCAGTATCACACATCTTGGCAATCAGGAGGTCAAATATCGTGATGACTATGCTCCAGAAGTATTAGAAACTTTTCCAAATAAGCATCCTGAAAATGACTACTTTGTAAAATTTAACTGTCCTGAATTTACTAGTCTTTGCCCTATTACTGGTCAACCGGATTTTGCAACCATTTATATTTCTTATGTACCAGGTCCACGTATGGTGGAAAGCAAGGCACTTAAGCTTTATCTTTTCAGCTTTAGAAATCATGGTGATTTCCATGAGGACTGTATTAATATTATTATGAAGGACCTTATTAAATTAATGGATCCTAAGTACATAGAAGTCTGGGGTAAATTTACTCCAAGAGGTGGTATTTCTATTGACCCATATTGTAACTATGGAAAACCAGGTACTAAATGGGAGGCTATCGCTTTTGACCGTTTAGCCCATCATGATATGTACCCAGAAAAAGTAGATAATCGATAAATTAGTCTCTTACCCTCTAGATGGTTTAACTTTTAGTCCTCTATATCGATTAATCGTTGCACAGAGTTCATGTTTTCTTGGTAAGACGAGATTACCTGAGTGTCTCGTATAAGGCGAAAGGGTTGCTATGCCTTCTTTCTCAACTTTTTCATAGAGTTTATCTATTAATTCAGTTAATGTACTTCCATTTGGCATACTTGGTAATAGCTCCACGACGATATACTCTATCATCACGCCAATACAATTAGTTTGATTATAGTCTATTAATTGTTCCACATAACCTAGATTAATGTCCGTTTTTCCATAAGAGATACAGTCTTTACTTCTCACTTTAATGCGATTTTCTCTTCCTACTTCTTGTAAACTATTTTTGGTGAGTACTCTTGGCGTAATCTCGCCAAAAATAGTTTCTTCCCTCTTTTCGCCCTTTTGCTTAAAAGCACAAGCTATTTCTTTAGCATCCTTAGTCACATCACAAGGTACATACTCATCCATCATAATGACTAAATCCGCCTCATCAAAGTATTCTCCTGAGCCTCCTACAACTAGAATCGTAGATGTACCATGCTCCTCATAAAGCGCTCTAACTTTATCAATAAATGGTGTAATAGGTTCTTTTTCTTTTTTAACTAACTGCTTCATACGAAGGTCACGAATCATAAAATTGGTCGCTGACGTATCTTCATCAATGAGCAAACAGCTACTACCTATTTCAAGCGCTTCCATTGTGTTAGCTGCCTGTGAAGTACTTCCACTAGCATTTGGGGTTGAAAATTCATAGGTATCCTTATGATTAGGTAAGTTGTTAATAAATGAGCTAATGTTGACTTTCTCTACACTTCGTCCATCTTCTGCTCTCACCTTAACAGCATCTTGTCTTGTAATAACAAATTCTCTACCATCACCTAAAATATGATTATATATGCCTAACTCCAATGCATTGAGCAAAGTAGACTTACCATGATATCCCCCACCTACAATCAAGGTAATCCCCTTAGGTATACCCATTCCTTTTACTTTTCCTCTATAAGGTAGGTCTAATTCGATTTCTAAGTGAGCAGGACTTCTAAAGGCTACACTTCCTTTTTTAAGTGGTTTATCTGATACGCCACTTTCTCTTGGTAAAATAGCGCCATTTGCAATAAATGCTACTAAGTTTCTTTGTTCTAGCTCCTTTCTAACTGCCTCTTGAGCTAACATTAACTCAACTTGTTTTCTAAGTGCTTCTTGGTCGATATTTCTATACAATAAAGCTGCATCTACAATTTTGGGTAATGCTTTACAAAAGATTTGACTTGCTGAGCGGCCTAGTACCTTTCGACCTGCCGCCGGAAGCCCTACTTCAAACCTTACTTCCAATCTTTGTTTCTCAATGATGACAGAAGTTCTTTCTATCATCTGCTGCCCACAATCATCAATAGAGAGTAGCCCACTCTTTCCTGAACCACTTACGCCATTATAAAGTTTTCCTATCTGCTTGCGAAAACTTCTCGTTAAAAAATCAGCTACTGCAATCCTCTTAGCTTTGGTATCTACTAAATCATCTGGAATTTGATGCACTTTATCTTGAAGAAATAATCGCACTTTTGAAGGTGCAGCAAACGGGTCTGCCTGAGCATGGTCTATAGACAATACATAGTTCTTAAACTGATATTGTCCTTTAATGTCCTTATAAGAACCATAGCTTTTTCCATCGATTCTTCCCAATAATTCCTCTAACTCTCTTTGACTTTTCATTTGCTATTTTTCTACTCCTTTATACCACTTTATACTGTATTCTATGCTACGCTTTATTAAGTACTATTGTCAAATAAAAAACTGCCACCTAAGTCATACTTTTGGTGACAGTTTTTTATTAACATTGTAACGCTTCTGATAAAACTAAAATAGTTAATGATTGTCCATATGCCATAGGTGCAATTAGGATATTCTTATAATGTTCTTTATTATACCCCATTCCTGTACCCCCAGATACATTCAGCACAGTACCATCTTCTGCAACATTATCTATAATGGCTTGGATTGCTTTATCCGCACATTCCAAATAGCTATCATCTAAAATCCCTAATCGAATCCCTTTTAATATCCCTGCTGCAATCGCTGCTGAACCAGATACCTCCTCATAACTTGTAGGGTCATCTAGTACCGTATGCCATAGACCTGTTTTACTTTGCAATTTCTTTAAAGTGTGAACCTGTGCTTTATATGTATCTACAATAAGTTGTTTTACACCTGTATTTAATGTCCCTTGAAAGAACTCTATATATTCTAAAATGCCTACTGTAAACCAGCTATTTCCTCTACACCAGAATATCCCTCCAAAGTTATTACTTTCATTAAAAGTCCAGCCATGATAGAAAAGTCCAGACTTTGGATCGTATAGATATTTAATGTGCATTAATACTTGATGAATGGACTCATCAATCCATTCTTGACGACCATATAATTGCCCTATTTTATTCAAGAATAAAACCGTCATAAAAATGGTATCAATCCACATTTCATTTTCATTTAGGCGTACTCCCTGACGGTCTCCATTGGCACTTGTGACATGTTGGAAACCACCTTCTTTGGTTCTTGGTAAGCACTCCATGAGCCACTCAGCCCATTTAATACAAAGCTTTTCAAACTCTTTATCTTTCTTTGTTTCATTAAGTAATGCCAGCGTTAATAGTGGCGTTGTTGTATTAATGTTTTTTGATGGTAAGCCAGCTTCTATATTTTCTTTAAACCAGCTTTCTAAAAAAGCTTCATATTCACTATTTTTCTTAGCCTTCATAACTTTCATAAGACCATATAGCCCCACCCCTTGTGGCCAATCCCATTCTTTAATGCCAAAATCTCTTTTAAAATATCCAATAGTCTCCCCACCATTTTGAGCTAACTCTTCCTCATTTTCAGGTCCCTCTAAATTTAATAATTTATTAATAACTTTCTCTAGTGTCTCTTCTATTTTTAGACGATTTACTCTTTTCATATTTGATTTCCTCCCATTTATTTTCTAAAATCTTTTTAATCTTATAGCAAATTTATTGACATTCTGTATAATAGAGTTAAATATATTCTACAGAAAGGCTGGAACTAGACCTTGGATAAACTACTTTATTTCTCCGAAATTGATGGCATCTGCATAGAACGTATGCAACGTATTGGTAAATTTGATATGAATATCAAACACTTCCATAATCAATATGAAATTTTTTACTTATTAGAAGGAGAACGCCAATTCTTCTTCGATAACCGTTCCTATGAAGTAAAATCTGGTAGCCTTATATTAGTCAATGAAAATGCTATTCATATGACACGTGCTTCTTCTGATGAGGAGCAGGGACATGATCGTATTATCCTCTATATTACTAAGGAAAAAATGAGAGAATTAGATACATTATTTCCTACCATTAATCTAGTCAAATTTTTTCGTGAGCAATATGGCGTCTTCCATCTCACGCCTCAGCAACAAAAACAGTTTCTAACATTCTATGAAACTTTAAAAGCTGAGTTTAATCACAAAGACACCCATTCAGATACTATGATTGCTTTAAAAATCGTTATGTACTTTATTGAATTTATGCGTAAGAACCAATCTCATCAACGCCTTGATGTAGCATCCAATAGTAGCCCTAAATACAAGACAATTTATGCTGTGTCAGACTATATCTCCGAACATTATACAGAGCCTATTTCTTTAGAGTCTCTAGCAAGTCATTTCTTTCTAAGTAAATACTACCTATGCAGAAGCTTTAAAGAAGTTACTGGATATGGTATTAACGAATATGTACATATCCATCGCATCCAAAAAGCGAAACAACTTTTAGAGGAGACTAGCCTTTCTATTTCAGAGATTTCTCAATCTGTAGGATACGAAAGCCTCTCACACTTTGAGAAAATCTTTAAAACGTATATGACTATGTCTCCTTTGAAGTACCGTAAAACCTTAAATACTGTTACTTATACCAATGATATTCCTGTTAGCTCAACTCTCTTAATTCATCAACCCTAATGCAGTTGGTAACCAAATACTTAACTGAGGGATATAAGTGACAAGCATTAATGCAACAAAAATAGCTGCAAAGTAAGGAAAGAGCTTCTTCATAACTTCTTCTACCTGTAATTTTGCTACGCTACATCCAATAAACAACACGTTCCCTACAGGCGGCGTAATGGTTCCTACAGATAAATTCATAACCATGATGACGCCAAACTGTACTGGCGACATACCAAGGCTTGTTATAATAGGCATCAGAATAGGTGTAAAGATTAAGAGTGCTGGTGCCATGTCCATAAAAGTCCCAACGATTAACAGTAAAATATTAATAATTAGCAAGATAACAATCTCATTATCTGAAATCCCAAGCACTAAATGACTAATTGCCTGTGGAAGTCCTGTAAAGGACATCACAAATGAAAGAACAGAAGAAGCACCAATAATTAACATAACGATAGCCGTCATAACACCTGCTTCTTTTAAAATATCTACAAGCTCACTTAGCTTAATAGATTTATAAACTATAACAGATAAGAAGAAAGCATATGCTACAGCCACACCAGAGGCCTCTGTTGGTGTAAAGTAACCTGATAAAATGCCACCAATAATAATCACTACTAAAAATAAGCTTGGAATCGCATCCCAAATGGTTTTTAATACAATTTTTGTTGTAAGTGGTTCACCTTCTAAGACATAGCCTTTCTTTTTCCCGTATAAAAAGGCTACAATCATACATAACGCACACCATAATAACCCTGGAATCCATCCTGCCATGAATAAGGCAGCTACAGATGTCCCACCACTAGCAGCTGAAAATACAATAAATGCTGTTGTTGGAGGAATTAATTGTCCTACTGGAGCTGTTGCAATATTAACAGCAGCAGCATATTCATCTTCATAGCCATGTTCTTTTTCAAGGGGATGAAGCACGCCCCCCATAGCTGTTGCTGCTGCAATACCTGAACCAGAGATAGAACCAAACATTGCATTCCCTGCAATATTGGTAAGTGCTAAAGAACCTGGTACTTTACCTAATACTAACATTGCCATATTAATAAGACGTTTTGCAATCCCACCATTACTCATTAAAAGTCCTGCTAAAATAAAAAATGGTACTGCAAGTAAAGTAAAACTATCAATTCCTCCCACTAACTTTTGCGCTGAAACAAACATCCCAAAGCTTGGTGTTAAAAAGGCAATAATAGAAACTAATGCGGAAATGATAATACTATAAGATACTGGCACACTAAATGCTAATAGTAAAAAGAATATGATAACCAGCATTAATGCAACTTGAAGTTCCATCTAGTTAACCCCCTTTAACTCTTTTGTAAATTCAGTGAGTCTTACTACGCAGTACAAACACATTAATACCCCACTAATTGGAAGACATACGTAATAAATTGGCATAGGTAGCTGCATAGCTGGAGAGATTTGCCCAACAGAATTCATTGTCACCATTGACCCACCCATAATTAATACAAATATACTTAAAATAAGTACAACCACTTCAATCATTATCTTGGTTACAAGTAAGTTTCTGACACGAAAAGTCTTAGTTATTAAGTTAATAGCTAGATGTTTATCTAATCCATAAGCATAAGGCATACCTATCATAGTTAACCAAATTAAGGCATATCTTAAAAATTCCTCTGTATATTTACTTGGATTATTTAAGAGGAATCTTGTCATGACTTGCCAACAGCATCCTAATACCATAATTGCCATCAGCGCAGCTACTATAGCCCCCAATGTTTTATTTAATACTTTCATCTTACTTCCCCCTATTTTCCACTATATTTTTGAATATCTTCATATAAAGCTTTATAGTCCTCACCTTTTGCTATGAATTCTTCATGTAATGGCTGTACTGCTTCAATAAACGCACTCTTATCAATATCACGATATACTGTAATCCCCATTGCTTCAGCTTCTACGATAGCTTCTTCCATCATACGGTTGTACATTTGTTTGAAGTTATCATTTACATCATTAAGACAAGATACTAAATACTCTTGTTGCGCAGTAGTTAGACTATCCCACATCTTAGTACTAATGATATAAATATCAGGTGAATATTGATGTTCTGTATATGTATAAGATTTTGCAATCTCTGCATGCTTATCAACTGTTAAAGCAAGTTCTGTATTTTCTGCTCCGTCAATTACACCTTGTTGTAAGGAAGTATAAGTCTCACTAGCAGACATAGGTACTGGAGCAGCCCCCATTAACTCTAACATTCTCATAGAAGTCGAACTTGGCATAGAACGAAGTTTCTTTCCTTTTAGCACAGAAGGGTCTGTGGCTGCAATATTTTCTTTTAAATATACATTTCTAGCTCCATTTGCATAATAACCAATTGCAATAAATCCCTCTTCTTCATTTTCCTTAAATAATGCCTTAACTGCTTCACTATTTTCCATTGCATCATAATAATGCTCTTGACCTGTAAATAGATAGGGCATTGCAAAAATTGAATAATGATCATTAAATTGTCCCAATGTATTAGAGCTTACTTTAGTCATATCTAATACACCTGCTTTTACTAATTCAATAGCCTCTTTTTCAGACCCCAACACACCACTTGCATAAATATTAACTTCAAGATTCATGCTTGGATCCTGAGCCACATAATCAGAAAACAAAGCAATTGATTCCGCAATTTCTGACTCTTTCGCTTGGTTATGTGCTAATCTAATTTGTATTTTATCTGAGTGGTTTGCGCTAGACACACTCCCAAAAATAGAAATTGCAGTAATAAATCCTGCAATGGCAACTGTGATTCCTAGAATTTTCTTTACATTTTTCATTTCTGTGAACCTCCAAGTATATTTATAAACTTTTACCTGTTTATATTGCACATATATCTCCCGCTATTAATATATTTTCCTGTGCATTTTCTACTTTATTATTCTATCATGGAATATAACTCACTTCTCTTTTTATATTGCACAAGAAGGTTAATTTTCAAATAATATTGCTCTTTTCATCTATCTATATTTACCAATAATTTCTATATGCTCATCTTACTTTTTAAGGAAATTCACTCAGATTTTGATTTTTTTGTGCCATATCATCCATACTAACTAATAAAAAGATTGATTAAAGAAAGGAGCGTATGGTACATGGCATTTAATTTGAACATCTATGAGACAATGGCATTAGTTTCCGTTCTATTTTATTTAGGTAAATATGCCAAAAACCGTTTTTCTTTACTTACTAAATACTGCATCCCTCCATCCGTTGTGGGCGGATTTCTATTTGCCTTGTTAGTGCTTATATTTAACATGACAGGTATAATTACCATTCATCTAGATATGACACTACAAAATCTATTTATGACTGCTTTTTTCACTAGTATTGGTTTTACTGCTAGTATTAAAATCCTTAGAAAAGGAGGTATGAAAGTTTTTACTTTTCTTGGCCTTACTGTACTACTTGTTATCCTTCAAAATATAGT
>JARKVN010000139.1 GCA_029851645.1 Cellulosilyticum sp.
GCTCTTCCGATCTCTAAATTTACAATAGGAATGATTCTCTTTTCTACTTTAACATCTATTAGTATAGGGCTTATATTTGGGGTATATCCAGCTTATCAAGCAGCGAGACTAGATCCAATAGAAGCACTAAGAGCAGAATAGGAGGATGATGAAGTGAAAGAAACATTGAAAAGTGCATTCAGTCAACTTAAAGGGAATAAGCTTCGCACCTTCCTCACTATGCTAGGGATGCTCATTGGAATAGGAGCAGTTATTATTATTTTAAGCTTGGGGGAAGGGGTAAAGGACTTTGTAAAAGGACAATTTTCTACAGTTGGTAAAGGAACCATACAAATTACGGCAAATGGCTATGATGCAGATGATTTAATTAATAGGGAGGATTTAGAAGTATTAGAATCTATTCCACAGGTGACAGATACAATACCTATGCATCAAGGCTATTCAGGCACAACAACAGATTATGAAAATCAAGATAAAATGTTAATGTTATTTGGTATCCCTTATAATTTTGAAAAAATACAGTCTTTAAATTTACGTTCCGGCCGTATGTTTACAGAACAGGATGAAAATTTAAAAACGAATGTAGTTATTGTAGAGGATAATTTTGCAGAGATTGTTTATAACAAAAGTAATCCAGATTATGTATTAGGTAAAGAAATCGAAATTAATATTTGGGGAGAAGTACAAAGTTTTGAAATTATAGGAGTTGCTAAAAGTCAATACCCTTCAGCAGCACCATCTAGTATGATTGTACCTATTATTTACCTACCTTTTGCAACCATGGACCAATATGTTATGGATGGAGAAGGAAAAAGTTATTCAGCATATGTTGTAATAGACGATGCGTATGATGTCTCAGAATATAGTAAACCCATTCGTAAACTATTAGAAAAAAGACATGGTAAAGAGGGCGCTTATATGGTAAATTCCATGGCGGAAGTAGGCGATACTTTTGATGATATTTTAAATAAAGTAAACTTATTTACAAGTGTTGTAGCGGCTATTTCACTTTTAGTAGGTGGTATTGGAATTATGAATATCATGATGGTTACAGTAAGAGAGCGTACAAGAGAGATTGGAATACGTAAAGCATTAGGGGCAACAGATAAACAGATTTTAATTCAGTTTTTAGTTGAGGCAATTATCCTTACCTTATTAGGGGGCATAGGAGGATTAACATTAGGGTACATAGGGGGATTACTTATCGGTTCAGCAATGGCAATTGTGGCTAAGATGACTTTAGGAATGGTTATTTTCTCAGTGGGAACATCTAGTGTGATTGGTATTGTCTTTGGTGTATATCCTGCTTATAAAGCGGCTAAGCTAGACCCTATAGAAGCATTAAGAGAAGAGTAATAAAAAGACTTAAAATGGTGGAACACTTTTGGAAATTGCAAAAGTGTTCCACTTTTTTTACTTAGAAATTCTTAAGCTTTATGAGAAAAGATATAACTAAACTTTTCTTTTATAATCAGTAGTCACCTAAAAGTATAAATAAGATGTAAATAGAAGTGACAAATATAATAAATCCTTTATTATCAAGGGATTTTAAGATGATTTATACTAAACAAAATATTTATTAACGATAAATTTTATGACTAAAAATATTGACCTTTTTGGAAGAAGTATGTATAATCGTTTAAGATGAGTTTAATGTCTGTAAACAAAAAGTTTATTTTAAATAGATTAGTGAGCATGGAATTAAAGAAAGAAGGAGGCACTGGAATGGATATTGGAGCTAAGATTAATCAGCTTCGCAAAAAAAATGGATTAACACAAGAAGAGTTAGCAGATCGTTGTGAGCTTTCTAAGGGATTTATTTCTCAAGTAGAAAGAGGTTTAACATCTCCATCGATTGCCACCTTAATTGATATATTAGAGTGTTTAGGAACAGATCTTAAGGATTTTTTTAATGAAACGAGTCAGGAGAAGATTGTTTTTTCTAAGCAAGATATTTTTGAAAAAGAAGATAAAGAGAATGGGAATATGATTTCATGGCTGATTCCTAATGCACAAAAAAATGATATGGAGCCAATCTTGATTCATTTAGAGCCTGGAGGAAAATCAATTGTTGGTGCACCTCATGAAGGAGAAGAGTTTGGCTATGTGCTTGCAGGTAATATTTATGTTCATTTAGGGAATAAGAAGTTTAAAGCCAAAAAGGGCGATAGCTTTTATTTTAGACCAACTAGTGATCACTATTTACAAAATGCAGGTAAAACAAAAGCAACTATCCTTTGGGTAGCGACACCACCAAGTTTTTAAAGGAGCAAAGAGTAGACGATGAAAGCATTTAAAGAAGAAAATGATTATATTATAGACTTAAAACATATTACGAAAGCGTATGGTGATAATATAGTTTTGAATGATATCAATTTGTATATCAGACATAATGAGTTTTTAACATTACTTGGTCCAAGTGGTTGTGGTAAGACAACTTTACTTAGGATTATTGGTGGTTTTGAAGAGTGTTCGAATGGGGAGGTATTATTTGAAGGAAAAGATATTGCCAATTTACCACCCTATAAAAGAAAGATAAACACTGTATTTCAAAAGTATGCACTTTTTCCTCATATGAATGTGGAAGAAAATATTGCTTTTGGTTTAAACATCAAGAAGATGGATAAGGAAGTTATTAAGCAGAAAGTTAAAGAAATGTTGGAACTTGTTAACTTGGTAGGCTATGAAAAGCGTTCAATAGATTCTTTAAGTGGGGGACAACAACAGCGTATTGCAATTGCAAGAGCGCTAGTGAATGAACCAGAAGTCTTACTCTTAGATGAACCACTTGGTGCTTTAGATTTAAAACTTAGAAAAGGGATGCAAGCTGAGCTGAAACGGATTCAGCAGAAGGTTGGCATTACATTTATTTTTGTAACGCACGATCAAGAAGAGGCGCTGAGTATGTCAGATACCATTGCAGTAATGAATGGCGGAAAGATTCAACAAATTGGGAGTCCTGTAGATATTTATAATGAGCCTAAAAATGCTTTTGTAGCAGATTTTATTGGAGAAAGTAATATTTTAGAAGGTTTAATGAAAAAAGACTACTTGGTGAATTTCCAAGGTGTAGATTTTAATTGTGTGGATGCTGGCTTTGGTAACGATGAAATAGTAGATGTCGTTGTACGTCCAGAAGATATTAAAATCGTAATGGCAGAAGAAGGGATGCTAACAGGTCAAGTAGAATCCGTTACATTTAAAGGTGTACACTACGAAATCATAGTTCAGTCAGAAGGTTATACTTGGATGGTGCATTCAACGGCTATCGCTCATGTAGGAGATAAGGTCGGTATGGTGATTGTACCAGAAGATATTCATATTATGAAAAGGAGATAGAGGATGAACAGAAAATCTTTGGCATATCCGTATTTGATTTGGGCAGCGATTTTCATCATCGTCCCCCTACTATTAATTGTCTATTTTAGTTTCGTTTCAGATGGAAGTTTTTCCTTAGTAAACTATAAAAAGTTTATGGAAGACTATTATATTGCAGCTATGATGCGTTCTATTGGCTTTGCAGTCATTAGTACAGTCATTTGTTTGGTATTAGCTTATCCACTGGCTATGATTTTAGCTGGAAGGAATATGTCTAATAAAAGTATTATCTTATTATTAGTTATATTGCCCATGTGGATGAATTCGTTACTTAGAACTTATGCTTGGGCAAATCTTTTAGAAAATAATGGGGTAGTTAATAATCTGTTAAATGCTATGGGACTGCCTTCTATTAAATTCCTTTACGGGAATGGTGGGGTAGTGTTCGGGATGGTTTATAATTTCTTCCCATTTATGGTGCTTCCTATTTACAATGCCTTGGCAAAAATTGACCATAAATTAATTGAAGCATCTTATGATTTAGGAGCTAATAAGTTTACTACTTTTAGAAAAATTACGTTACCCCTTAGTATGCCTGGGGTAATTACAGGAATTATTATGGTCTTTATGCCAGCGCTTACTACTTTCCTCATTACGCGTCTATTAGGAGGGGGTAAGGTAATGCTGATTGGTAATATTATTGAGGAACAATTTACAAGAACAGGAGATCTAGGATTTGGATCAGCTGTTTCTATGATTTTAATGGTTATTGTTCTTGTGACTTTAGGTGTCATGTCGCGTATGGGCATCTTAGATGAAGAGGGAGGATTATTCTAATGAAATGGATTAAACACAGTTATGTCAGTTTAATTTTAATCATTATGTATGCTCCTGTTGCATTACTTATGATTTTTTCGTTTAATGATTCAAGGTTACCCATCTGGAAAGGTTTTACTTTAGATTGGTATCAAAGAATGTTTAGTGATACAGCGATTAAGCAAGCGATTTTATATACCTTAATCGTTGCAGGGGTTTCGGCAATGGTTGCTACGATATTAGGAACTTTTGCTGCTATGGGGATTCATCGCATGAGAGGATGGCAAAAGAGATTAGCCATTAATATCACATATATTCCAATGCTTAGTCCAGATATTGTGATTGGGATTTCTATGATGATGCTCTTTAATGTACTTCATATTCCATTTGGTTTACCTTCACTTATAATTTCACATATTACTTTTAGTGTACCTTATGTGATTTTTGCAGTCATGCCAAAACTTAAGCTAATGGATTATAACTTATATGAAGCTGCACTAGATTTAGGGGCAAGTCCTTGGTATGCTTTTAAGCGAGTTATTTTACCAGAGATTATGCCAGGTGTACTTTCAGGAACTTTTATTGCCTTTACCCTTTCAATTGATGACTTTGTAGTCAGCTTCTTTAATAAAGGGGCAGGGGTAGATACATTGCCAATTAAAATTTACTCAATGGCAAGAAAAGGAGTTAATCCAACTATTAATGCGATTTCTACTTTAATGTTTATAACGATTATTATTGTCCTTTTAGTAAGCAATCTTAAAGCAAACCGTAAAGTAGCAGAAGCAAAGATGGGATAGGTTAGAAAGAATCTAAATTGAGAAAGGTGTTCACTCATGAAAAAAACAGTAAAAAGACTTTTAAGTATTCTAGCAGTAGGTGCAATGAGTTTATCTTTTGGAGGGTGTTCTTCAGGTACTGAAAATGGTAAAGTGGTTGTTTATAACTGGGGGGATTATATTGATCCAGCTGTAAATGACTTATTTACAAAAGAAACAGGAATTAAAGTAGTTTACTCTGATTATGCTAATAATGAAGAAATGTATGCCTCAGTAGAACCAGGTAATGTTCAGTATGATGTATTATTTCCTTCTGATTATATGATTGAAAAAATGCTTAATAAAGATATGCTGCAAAAAATTGACTTTAGTCAAATTCCTAATTATGAGAATATTGATGATGAGTTTTTAAATTTACCATATGATCCAAATAATGAATACTCAGTGCCTTATATGTGGGGAACAGTAGGGATTGTTTACAATAAGACAATGGTAAATGAACCAGTAGATAGTTGGGATGTTTTATGGGATAGCAAATATCAAGGCCAAATCTTTATGTATGATAGCGAAAGAGACTCCATTATGGTAGCTTTAAAGAAGCTAGGCTATTCAATGAATACAAGAGATGAAAAAGAGTTAGAAGAGGCAAAACAATTACTCATTGAACAAGCACCACTTGTTTTAGCTTATGTAGGTGATGAAGGGAAAAGTAAAATGGTGAATGGCGAGGCTGCCTTAATGGTTGCTTGGGCAGGGGATGCTATGGTGATGATAGAAGAAAATCCAGATCTTGCTTATGTCCTGCCTAAAGAAGGAACAAACTATTTCGTAGATGGGATTGTTATTCCTAAAAATGCAGAAAATGTACAACAAGCACAACAGTATATTAATTTCTTATGTAGACCAGATATTGCAGCAATGAATGCGGAATATATAGGTTATTCAACGCCGATTAGTGAAGCAAGAAAGTTACTTCCTGAAGAAATACAAAACAGTGAAGTGGCTTATCCAGATGAAGCAGTACTAGCTGATCCATTAATAGAAATGTTTAATGACCCTTCTGATATAGTAAGTGTTTATAGTTCTATTTGGACACAAGTTAAAGCGTCTAATCAATAAGAAAATAGTTCTAAGATAATCATGTTAAATTTGGATATTTTGGGATATAATAAAGAAAAAACTAAGGGGCGATCATATGATGGAAGATAAAGTATACAAAGATGATTTAGAAGAACTAGATGCATTAGATACCAATGTATTTAATGCGGATGACCTTGAAGATTACGATACGTATTTTGATGAGGATGATGATGTGTATGATTTTTCTAAACCTGAAAGTAGTGCAGGTTCATGGACATCTCTCGTTCTTGGTATTATTGGTTCATTAGGGTGGATCATTCCAATTGTTGGACTTCCTGTAACCATAGTAGGAACAGTATTGGGTGCAATTAATATGAAGAGTCGTAAATCTAAAGGCGTAGCAATATCTGGATTTATTATCAGTATAGTTTTTCTAGCAGCAAGTGTTGCAAAAGGGATTTTAGATATTATTAAATGGATGAGAAGTTCGAAATCAAACTAAAGTTTTTAATGAAGATGAGTAGTTTCTATATGTTATAGAGACTACTCATTTTTGACATATCTCACTTTTTTTCATCACTTCGCATACTATAATGATAAGGAGAGAAGGAGGGAAAATAAAAATGTACGAACAAGTTATGATTATGAATAGTGATATACTTGGACAAGGTAATGAAGAGGTAGGGCAAACTTTATTAGGAACATATTTAAGGAAGCTTTTAGCACATCCAGTTAAGCCAGATGCAATTTTATTTTACAATTCAGGGGTAAAGTTATTAACTAAAGAGTCGTATTTTTTAGATGTATTAGATGCTTTAGAGAAAAGTGGTGTGGAACTGCTTGCTTGTGGTACTTGTGTTTATAAAGTTTGTGGACAGCGTTCACTAACTGTGGGGAGAATATCTAATATGGAGGAGATGACAGATATTATAATACAGGCAAGGAAGGTCGTTACCTTATAAAGGCTAAAGTACATTTTGGTAAGCAAGACATAATAAAACGCTACTACTTAATAAAGTAATAGCGTTTTATTTTTAGTAATTTTCTCTTATTTCTTGAACGTGAACAATAAGTTCTTCAATAGCCGTTAAGATAGTTGGTAGGTCTTTTTCTTCGATTTGTTTGGTAGAGCCTTCTATAATAAATTGCTTAGAATCTGTAGAAAGGTCCAATAATGCCCTTTGATTTTGTTTCCAAGTTGTATAGATATTTGCTTCTGATGTAATGACACGAATGGGCAAATCACCAAGTTTTTCCTCACCTAAAGCAGCTAGTACAATTTCTGCATTATCAGAAACGCTAAGTTTTTCAACAATGACGTTACGATTCCAATTTTTTTCTAATCCGATTCCTTTATTGAGCGCTCTTAATTCAGGCGCTAGTTCTGAAGGATCATTTAAGGTACTTGCCACAAAGTTAGTGCCTCCCATTAGGCGCAAAATACCTGTATTACGAAGTATATTAATAAGAAAGGACTCAATAATCATAATATTATTATAGTTTGCTAAAAAGGAAGGAGAAGTTCCTTCAATAAAAACAATGCCTGCAACATCTTCAGGATAAAGCTGGGCATAGCGAATGGCTTCCAAAGCCCCCATGCCTTGAGCAACATAGATAAAAGGCTCTAAATATGTATCCTCATCACCAGGTATATCTTTACTATGTAATAGGGTATGAATTTCTTCTACAATAGAGTCAATATCTCTAGAGGTAGAAGTATAGTCACTCCAACCATAACCAGGCTTGTCATAGACCATAACACGATTGTGCTGGGCAAGCGCATTATGAATAGGATAGAGATCTACGTAAGGCACATTGCTCCCAATATCAGCAGTAAATACAATTGGTAAAGTATCAGCACCTGAATCATAAAGGTGCATATTTACGCCATTAACCTCTATTAAGTACCCCATGCGACCAAGATGGCTAGCACTATAATAAATGGAAAGTTGTTGATACACGATGCCTAATATAATAATACCTAGAATAGTAAGTGGTACCAAACGTTTTTTGACCTTTTCTTTTCTTCGACTTGTTTTCTTAATTTTCATCTTGCTTAATAAATCCCTTCATCACTCTCTATTATCAATTTATATATAAGTGTTATTACAGCTAAAATATCATGGGGTATAACTAGTACATTATACCATATTTATCATCAAAAGTTGAATGGCAAAACAATGAAATTCTTAATGACCGTATCTATAGATATATGATACAATGAAGAGAAAGTAATAATAAAAAACAATCATTTAGTTTAAATGATTTTAAGGTTATGAAGATCACTTAAAGGAAATATAAATAAGAATAAATATAAATAGAATTAAAGGAGTTAAAATGATGGACATCAAACAATTTAGTCAGCTTTTAGGCAAAAGGCTCCCTAAAGATAACATCTTGCTCAATGAACCTATGAAAAGTCACACAACTTTTAGGATAGGTGGGCCTACAGACATAATGGTTAAGCCTCAATCTATTGAGACATTAGGGGAAACGATTAAACTTTGTAAAGAATATCAAGTGCCATACTATATTTTGGGAAATGGTAGTAATCTTTTAGTAGCAGATGAAGGTTTTAGAGGGGTAATGATTCAAATTTATCATAATCTTTCACAAATTAAAGTAGAGGGAAATCAAGTCATAGCACAAGCAGGTGCTTTACTTTCTAGGATAGCTACAAAAGCGTTAGAAAATAGTTTAACAGGTTTTGAATTTGCACATGGTATTCCAGGAACTTTAGGTGGCGCTGTGGTCATGAATGCAGGGGCCTATGGGGGAGAAATGAAACAGGTGCTTGTAAGCTGCAAGGTTATGGATGAACAAGGGAATCTCTTAACACTGACTAATGAAGAATTAGAGCTTGGCTATCGAACAAGTATAATTCATAATAAAAATTACATTGTACTAGAAGCTACGCTTCGGTTAGAACAAGGCAATCAAGAGGAAATTTCTTCATATATGAAAGAATTAATGGGAAGAAGAAAAGAGAAACAACCTTTAGATAAGCCAAGTGCGGGAAGTACATTCAAAAGGCCAGAAGGACATTTTGCAGGAAAACTCATTATGGATAGTGGGTTAAGAGGCTATCGGTTAGGGCATGCTATGATATCGGATAAACATTGTGGATTTTTGATTAATGATGGCGGGGCGACTTGTAAAGAGGTTGAAGAATTAATTAAACATGTACAAAAAGTTGTTAAGGAGAAATATCAAGTAGAGTTAGAACCAGAGGTTAAAATTTTAAAGTAATGGATACATGATATGGCATAATAATGTGCTAAAGATAAAGGAGGCATAGATATGAACTTTATTATTGTGACTGGAATGTCTGGTGCAGGAAAAAGTAGCGCCATTAATTTCTTTGAAGATATGGGGTATTATTGCGTGGATAATTTACCACCTACACTCATTAAAAGTTTTGCAGACTTAATTGTAGCACAAGAAAACAAGGTAAGTAAGGTTGTTCTTGGGATAGATACAAGAGGTGGTGGATTATTTGCTGATTTACTTGAGTGTTTACAGGAATTGATTGAAGGAGGACATACTTATGAAATCCTCTTTTTTGACTGTAGTGATATAGAGCTTATTAAACGTTATAAGGAAACAAGAAGGCTTCATCCCCTTGCCCGTAGTGAAAGAATAGAGGATGGAATTATTAAGGAAAGAGAAATTTTAAAGGAGATTAAAGAAAAAGCAAATCATATTGTTGATACATCTTACTTATTACCTAAAGATACAAGGGGGGTTCTTTACAAAATTTATTGTCAAGAAAAAGGATTTGATAGTATGATGATTACTATTGTATCTTTTGGGTTTAAGTATGGTATTCCTATTGATGCAGATTTAGTGTTTGATGTACGATTTGCACCAAATCCTTATTATATTTCAGAAATGAGACCTCTTACAGGAAATGATAAGTTAGTGAGTGATTATGTGATGCAATTTGAGGTGACACAAGAATTCTTAACAAAGCTTCAAGATATGATAGGGTTTTTAATCCCAAATTATAAGAAGGAAGGAAAGAATCAACTCGTTATTGCTATTGGTTGTACAGGAGGGAAGCATCGATCGGTTACTTTGGCTAATGCTTTATATGATTTTCTTCATGAAAAGGGGCATACTGTCATTAAGCAGCATAGAGATATAGAGAAGGATAGTAAAAGAGGAAAATAATCTATGAAAAATGATTATAGAGACAAAAAAATTGTTGT
>JARKVN010000144.1 GCA_029851645.1 Cellulosilyticum sp.
AGGTTCGAACCCTACTCGGGGAGTTCAAATAACTAGATAAGTTATTTGGTAAGGCCCATTGGTCAAGAGGTTAAGACATCGCCCTTTCACGGCGGTAACACGGGTTCGATTCCCGTATGGGTCATTATGGCGGCATAGCCAAGTGGTAAGGCAGAGGTCTGCAACACCTTCATCACCAGTTCAAATCTGGTTGTCGCCTTAAAAAATAATATAATTATATTTGTGTTATAGTATATAAACATTATACTATAAAAATATTCCTCGATAGCTCAGCGGCAGAGCATTCGGCTGTTAACCGAAGGGTCGTAGGTTCGAACCCTACTCGGGGAGTTTATTATTAAAAAATATTTTATATAAGTAGCAAAAATCTAGATAATGCATATAATAAAATATGTGGCGGCATAGCCAAGTGGTAAGGCAGAGGTCTGCAACACCTTCATCACCAGTTCAAATCTGGTTGCCGCCTTACTAAAGGTCTTAATCTAAGGATTAAGGCTTTTTTTTGTTTACTTTAAATTTAAAAGGCTTTTATAGGTATCTGTAATAACATTTCGGAAGAGGGGAGCGTATTAAATGTTTTGGTAGAATTTACTAAAGGGTAAAAATGATATATAATTTAAGGAATAAATACTTACAGATTATAGTACAGTTACAGGAAACATGAGAAAGATTGAGGAGGAGCAGGTTATATGAGAAAAGCATTTAAAATGAAACTCTATGAGGGGATGGCAGAGGAGTATAAAAGAAGACATAATAAGCTATGGCCAGAGATGAAAGAAATGATTCATAATTATGGTGGAAGTCATTATGCTATTTTTCTAGATGAAGAAACGTATGTATTATATGGTTACTTAGAGATTGAGGATGAAGAGAAGTGGAATGCTTCTAGCAAAGATGCTATCTGTAGAAAATGGTGGGACTATATGGCAGATATTATGGAGACTAATCTAGATAATAGCCCAGTGAGCAAAGACTTAAAAGAAGTATTTTATTTAGAGTAGGCATAAAGATAGAAGATGAGTAGCGAAGTCTTTAAGAGTAGGGAGTTAGTACTTACTTTTAAAGGCTTTTTATTTGATAGTAAGTGATTATGTATTATTTATAGAATAAAATGATGAATAGGGCTTGGAGTTAAAAAAAATTTAGATTATAATAAAAATCAAAATATCTCATAAAAACTGTATAAAGCTAGAAAAAAATGGTTATAAGCTATAAGGAGGGTACATGATGAATTATCAAGTTGGAGATGTAGTGCAAATGAAGAAACCGCACCCATGTGGGACTAATGAATGGGAAGTACTAAGAGTGGGGGCGGACTTCAGATTGCGCTGTGTGTTTTGTAAACATCTCATTATGATTCCTCGTGAAAAATTTGAGAAGAGTGTAAAGAAAGTACTCAAGAAGGTAGAGATGTAGAGGCTGCTAGGAGTGCGGATGTGTGGGAAGATGCAGAGCATATTAAGCATTCTAGATTTGAAGTGATTGCTGAAGAGCAGCAAGACATTAGTAGAAGTCCATATATTAATAAAGAAACAGTTTATGATGTAAGGATGAGGCTGCAGTAGCTAATATAGGGAAAATTTTATAAGAAAAAAGTCAATAAAAGGCTTGTATAATAAATAAAACTATGTTAAAATTACAAACTGTAACAACAATCCTTGCTCTATGAAATGACATAGGGCCTAAGTCCAAAAGGAGGTGCAAGTAATGAGAAATTACGAATTATCAGTTGTGTTATTCTCAACATTGAGCGAAGAAGAAAAAGTAGCTACTCTTGAAAAAGTGAAAGAACTTATCACACGTTTTGGTGGAGAAATCACAAACGTAGACGATTGGGGCAAAAGAAAACTTGCTTATGAAATCGAAAAACAAAGAGAAGGTTTCTACTACTTCATTCAATTCCAAGCTGAAACAACAGCTCCAGCTGAGATTGAAAGCAGAGTACGTATTATGGAACAAGTTCTTCGTTATTTAATCGTATCTCTTGAAGATAAATAATAATTACCTGAAGGAAGGGGTCGGAGTATGAATAAAGCTATATTAATGGGACGTTTAACGAGAGACCCAGAAGTACGTTATTCACAATCGGCGAATCCTGTTGCGGTAGCAAGATATGGACTTGCTGTAAGAAGAAGTTTTGTAAAACCTGGTGAACCAGATGTTGACTTTTTTAATATTGTTGCATTTGGAAAAGCTGGAGAGTTTGCAGAAAAGTATTTCAAAAAAGGTCAAATGGTGGCTGTTGTTGGAAGACTACAAGTTAATACATGGGAAGACCAACAAAAGGTTAAGCATACATCAGTAGATATCGTGGCTGAAGAACAACACTTTGCAGAAAGTAGATCTTCATTTGAAGCACGTGGAACAATGGATGCGCCTACTAGTGCACCGGCACCAAGTCCTTCTTCAGGAAATTCTGCAAGTGGGTTTATACCTACTAACTTCGATGAGGATGACGATTTACCATTTTAATGTTTATTAAAAAGGAGGGAAAACACAATGGCAATGCAAAAAAGACATAACCGTAGAAGACGTAAAATCAACCAATTTGCTGGAGACAATATCAAAAAAATCAATTATAAAGATATTAACACATTAAAAAAATTCATCTCTGAAAGAGGTAAAATTCTTCCAAGAAGAATTACAGGAAATTCAGCAAAAGCACAACGTAAACTTACAGTTGCTATTAAACGTGCAAGACACATTGCACTTTTACCATATACACAAGATTAATTTTATGAACGTTTAAACTTATAAAGAGAAATAAGCACACACCAATATGCACACACCACTGCTTTTAAGCAGTGGTTTTTTTCTGTTTGTCTACTAGAACTTTAAGTGGTTTTTATGGTATAATAGGACAACGTCAAATTAAGCAAAAGGAGGCAAATTTTGATGGAACAAAGTAAAATAAGTATAGTAAAATTTATGGGTATGCTACTCATTTATATTTTACTTGGTACGCTGGATTTTTTTAAACATATAGAAACTGTGCTATTTCCATTTTTAGCGTTACCATTTACTTTGTATTGCATGAGAAATAAAGTAAGCATAAAGAAACAAATCCTATTTCATGCGATTGTATCACTAGTTCTATACGCATTGATGGGAAATCCTTATTGTATATTGATTTATTGTATAGCAGTGGCTATTCCAACCTATATGATATTATTTCTATATCAACAGGAATTTTCAATACCTAATATTATGATGTATACAGGCTTAGGTTTGTCAGTGGTTGTATTTATATTCTTTACCTTTATGAAGTGGGTGGGAGTTGATTTTGAATTACAGTTTACAAAACTTCTAACTGAAGTAAACCAGAATTTTGCTTCGGCAGTTGATTATGCAGTACAAGTTAACACCTCAGCTGGATTAAGTAGTACAGAACTTCAGCAAATTGCTAGCCAAATGAAGCAAATGGTGGCAGAGAGTATAGCGACTTTAAAGGTATTTTATCCAGCTATTATTGTTTCACAGCTTGTCATGAGCTCTGCCATGATGATTGTCATTTTTAATGTAATTATGAGATGTAAGAATAAAGCATTTCCAAGCACTAAAGAGGTCTTAGAGTTTAGAGTATCTAAAGTAGCGGTTATGTTATTGGTACTTTGTATGTTGTCATCTGATTCCAATACAGGCATGCAAGCATCAGTTATGGTACTAGGACTGAACCTCATGTGGTTTTTAATGAATTTATTACAAGTTGCAGGAACATTAGGATTAATAGCATTATTAAGAAAAACATCTATAAATGGTGTAGTTAAAGTAAGTGGCTACATTGCAATTGTCTTTTTATTTATATTCTTTCCATATGTAACTATGTTTTTCGGATGTCTTGATGCTATCTTTAACTATAGAAAGGTTAAAATTGTAGTTTAGATAAGAGAGGAAGCCAAAATGAAAAGAGCGTTAAAAAAAGACTTTTCTTATATGAAAGTGCTATTTCGAGGCTGTCAGTTTTTGGTCATTGTAGGAATGATTATTCAGCTTACAAAACTCTTTATTTTGCCACAAGCATTTATAGGATTTGTGATTTATGGCATTATTTTAGGGATGAGTATTGTAGCAGAAAAAAAGGTGATTACATTTATTAAAACTGAGGTAGAACGAGAAGTTACTCAAATTACAACCATTAAAGACTCTATGTTTTCTAATGTGAATATTCCTATTGCCATTATTGGGAAAGTAGGGAGTATTAAATGGAGCAACAGAGCACTTAATGAGCTATTTGAAGAAAAGGTTTTGATTGGCACTAATATTAAAGGTCTATTTCCAGAAGGTAAGATTGGCGAATGGATGCAAGATAAGCAGACTACTTCTAAACAAGTTCAAATTGGAAGTAAGTGTTATGAGCTCATCTTAGAGGAATTTACAAGGCAAGATGAGGTTAAAGAATATGCCATTTACTTTTTAGATTGTACAGAGAAAGAAAAGCTTAAAGTACAACTAGAGGAAGATAAAAATATTATCGGTTACTTGTGTATTGATAATGTAGATGAGATTATGCATAGCATTGAAGAAGTAAGAAGACCAATGCTCTTAGCTATTATTGATCGAAAGATTAATTTATGGTTTAAAGAACGGGACGTTGTTGTAGCACGCATCGAAAGAGATAAGTATATTTTAGTTTTAAGTCGAAAAGAACTTCAAAAAATGGAAGAAACAAAGTTTGATATCTTGGATGAAATGAGAAACATTCAAGTGGGAAATGAACTTCCTGTTACAGTAAGTATTGGGATTGGCAATAGTACTCAGACGTTACTCCAATCCAAAGAGGAGGCTAGAATTGCATTTGATTTGGCACAAGGACGTGGGGGAGATCAAGCCATTATTAAACATCAAGATAAATATACTTTCTATGGTGGAAAAACTAAAGAAGTAGAGAAAAGTGCAAGAGTTAAAGTAAGGATTAAAGCCTATGCTTTTAAAGAGTTACTTCATGAGGCAGAGAAAGTCTATATTATGGGACATAAAAATATAGATATGGATTGCTTAGGGGCTGCTATGGGAGTTTATCGTGGTGCAACTTTAGTTGGCAAGAAAGCTAAAATTATTTTACGAGAACCTACTTATGCAATTAAAGGATTGCATGACCGTATTATGGCTTCTAAGGAGTATGAGGATTTATTTATTACACCTGAGGAAGCTGAAAAAGAGATGAATAAGGATACGCTACTTGTTATTGTGGATACACACCGTAGAAGCTATGTGGAAGCACCAGAGCTTTTAGCTTTAAGTGAAAAAGTGGTTGTCTTTGATCATCATAGAAAGAGTCCAGATTATATAGAGGAAGCTGTTCTTACTTATTTAGAGCCCTTTATTTCATCAACATGCGAAATGATTGCTGAAATCTTGAATTATTTAAGTGATAAGATTAAATTAAGTCCAATAGAAGCAGATGCTTTACTAGCAGGAATTACGATTGATACGAAGAATTTTGTCTTTAAAGCAGGGGTAAGAACTTTTGAAGCAGCTGCATTTTTAAGACGTAATGGTGCAGATAGTACAAGGGTACAAATGCTTTTCCAAAATGATATGGATACTTATAGAGCAAGAGCAAAAGCGATTCAAATGACACAGATATGGTATGATAATATGGCAGTATCTGAAGTGCCAGGTAACATAGATCATGCGGCAATTGTGGCAGCACAAGTTGCAGATGAGCTTTTAAATATTAAAGGAATCAAAGCTTCTTTTGTATTTACAGATGTAGATGGGTGCATTTTTATTAGTGCAAGAGCTTTAGGGGACACCAATGTACAGCGTATTATGGAGCTTTTAGGTGGTGGTGGTCATTTAGGTATTGCAGGGGCACAGCTTAAGGATACAACGACTGAAAAGGCACAAATGAAGCTCAAAGAAGCTATTAATTTATATTTCCAAGAAGGAGAATCAAAATGAAAGTAATATTAACACAAGATGTAAAAAAAGTTGGGAAAAAAGGGGAATTAATAGAAGTAAAAGATGGCTATGCTCGTAATGCGTTATTTCCAAAAGGGTTAGCTGTAGAAGCCAATGCAGTTAATTTAAATCAAAGAAAATTAGAACAAAAAGCAGAAGATAAGCGTAAGCAACAAGAATTAGATGAAGCAAAAGCAATTGCTGAAGTTATTAATGATAAAGAAGTAAAATTATCTGTAAAAACAGGTGAAGGCGGTAAAGTTTTTGGTTCAGTAACATCAAAAGAAATTGCAGAAGCCATTCAAAAAGAATTTGGAGTTAAAGTAGATAAGAAAAAAATACAGTTAAAGGATGCTATTAAAGGATTAGGGGGTCAAAAGGTAACCATCAAGTTACATCCAAGTGTTTTGGCAACTATTTCTGTACTTGTTGTAGGGATATAAATTTTTGAGTTAGGGGTTAGTAAGAGATTACTAATCCCTAAACTGTCGTCATAGACAAGCGTTTACAAGTTAGGAAACTGATAAAGTGACGCATAGTAACAAAAGGAGGGACAAATAAGTCTATGGAAGAAGTTCAAAATATGAGGATTCCTCCACATAATATAGAAGCAGAACAATCTGTTTTAGGGTCTATGATTATGGATCATGATGCAGTGATTACAGCAAGTGAAAGACTTAGATCAGATGATTTCTATAGACCAGATCATGCTCAGATTTTTGCTGCTATTATGGAGCTTTATACTACAGGAAATCCTATTGATTTAGTTACAATTCAAGATAAATTAATTCAAAAGGGTGTATTTGAACAAGTAGGGGGACTTAGTTATTTAGCAGACCTTGCAAATTCAGTACCAACTTCTGCTCATATTAAGCAATATGTAAAGATTGTTCAAGAAAAATCAACCCTTAGGAAACTGATTAAAGCCAGTACCGATATTTCGGCTAAAAGTTTTGAAGGTGAAGAACCACTAGATCATATTATGAGTTTTGCAGAAAAGTCTATTTTTGATATTTTACAAAATAAAAAAACAGAAGACTTTACAGGAATTGATGAAATTATACTCACCTCAATTGAAAAAATTGAAGAAGCTCATAAAAGTAAAGGTGGTATTACAGGAATTGAGACAGGGTTTATTGACTTAGATCATCGTACGGCTGGACTTCAACCCTCTGATTTGATCCTAGTTGCTGCTCGTCCTTCAATGGGGAAAACTGCATTTTCTTTAAATATTATTCAAACTGCTGGAATTAAAAATAAAAAGAGTGTTGCTGTATTTAGTCTGGAAATGTCCAAAGATCAATTGGTAAGTCGTATGCTATGTGCAGAAGCCATGGTGGATTCACAAAAAGCACGTACAGGAATGCTAGAGCCTGCTGATTGGGAGCGAATTGGACAAAGCTTGCCCAATATTACAAATTCTCGTATTTACATTGATGACACACCAGGCATAAATGTAATGGACATGCGTGCAAAATGTAGACGTCTCAAAATGGAAAAGGGACTAGATTTAATCATGATTGATTATTTACAACTTATGAGTGGTGTAGGGGATAGCAGTACTTCAAGACAGCAGGAGATCTCTGATATTTCACGTTCTTTAAAAGCATTAGCTAGAGAGATGCAAGCACCTGTTATTGCTTTATCACAGCTCTCGCGTGCTTGTGAGCAAAGAACAGATCATAGGCCCATGCTTTCAGACCTTCGTGAGTCTGGTGCGATAGAGCAAGATGCTGATGTTGTTATGTTCTTATATAGAGATGAGTATTATCATCCAGATACAGAAAAGAAAAATGTTGGTGAAGTCATTATTGCTAAACAAAGAAATGGTCCAACAGGGACTGTAGAGCTTGCTTGGTTAGGGCAATATACTAAGTTTGCTAATTTACAGCATTAGTAGATTTAAAAATAAACACAGATGTTATTAGGCATAGGATAACATCTGTGTTTATTTTCTAGGTAAGTGCATTAGAGTATAATAAAAATAAGTGCTTTAAAAAGCCAATAATAAGGATGAAGGAGGAGAGTACAGTGTATCAATTTAAAAGAGTAGAGGAAGCACATATTCCAGCTTTAAGAGAAATTTATTTATATTATGTGAATCATTCCACAGCAACTTTTCATAAAAGGGAGATTAGTTTAGAGGAAATGCGTGATCTTTTGATTTTTGAAAATCCTAAGTATGAAAGTTATGGTATTTGGTTAGAAAATGACTTATGTGGCTATGTGATTTTAACAAAATATAAAGAAAGAGAAGCCTTTGAATTTTCAGCAGAGGTGACAATCTATTTAAAAAATGGCTATGAAGGAAGAGGTATCGGAAGTAAAGCCATACAGTTTATAGAAGAGCGGGCAAAAACAAAAGATATACATACTTTATTAGCTCTTATTTGTGGAGAAAATACAGGAAGCATTAATTTGTTTGAAAAAAATCATTATAAAAGATGTGCAGAGTATAAAGAAGTCGGATTTAAATTCAATCGCTGGCTTGATTTACTTTGTTATCAGAAAATAATATAATTATTAAATAGATGATTGAAAAAATGGTAAAAAGTGGTATAATGGTTTTAAAAGCTACAAATGATGGGGTGAGGGATGGTGGAAGATAAAGAATTTTTATCTGTAAAAGATGTAGCAGAAATGCTAGATACAGAAGCTTATGTACTTAGGTTCTACGAAAAAGAACTCAATTTAGATATTAGACGAAATGGTAAAGGTCATAGAGTTTATACCTTAGGGGATGTAGAAATGTTTCGTAAAATACAAGAAATGAGAGAACAAGGACTTCAACTTAAAGCAATTGAAACCATTGTGCATGATAGTAGTGGTGAAACCAAAGAAACCTATGAGCAGCTAAGTAGTGTGACAATCTCTGCAATTACACCAATTAAGAGCATGGAGCCAGCAGAGGTGGATATTACAAATGCAGATGATGAGAAGGTAAAGCAGTTTTCTTATTTAATGAAGGACATGCTGATGCAGGCTTTAGTAGAGTATAACGAGCAATCTCAAATGGAACTGCATGAAACCATAAGGCGTGAAGTTGATACAGCAGTAGAAGCAGCGGTAGAAGAGAAGGTAAATAGATATCAACAAGAGCAAGAGGCTAAAAATAAAGATTATTATAAAAAGCTTGATGAAACTATGAGAGAACTTCAGAAGATGCGTAAAGAAATGAGCGAAGAAAAAGAAGAGCCTATAAAAAAAGAGAAGAGTTCATTTTTTAGTCGTTTTTTTAGAGGGAAAAATGAATCAGCACAAATGTAGCCATAAAGTATACCAAGAGAAATTAGTAAAATAGAAGAAGATGTACTTTAAATAGTAGGCATAATCAGCCTAGCATTTAAAGTACATCTTCTTAATTTTATCCAATAATTGGTAAATTGTGTTTTTTAAAGATATGAACTGCAACATTTGTTTCATCAACAGATGGCTCTTTAGTATCCGCAAGTGTATAATCATATCCTAATTGTTCCCATTTATACTCACCCATCTTGTGGAATGGTAAAATATCAATACGTTCTACATTAGTAAGGCTAGATAAGAATTTTGCAAGTTCTTCAATATCTGCAAGATTATCTGTTAGACTGGGTACCAATACATAACGAATCCAAATTGGAATACCACGTGATTCTAAATGTTTAGCAAAAGCAAGTGTACGATCTAAAGGGACACCTGTTAAGTCTTTGAAAACGTCTTTGTTATAGGATTTAATATCTAACAGAGCAAGATCGGTATAGTCTAAAATAGGATCAGCAATCTTTAAATCAACATATCCAGATGTATCTACAGCTGTATGAAGTCCTTCTTCTTTACATTTCATAAGTAAATCTTTCAAGAATTCTGGTTGAACAAAGGGTTCACCACCGCTTACGGTGACACCACCATTTGATGCTTGCATAAATGATTTGTACTTAACAATATCAGCAATCAGTTCTTCTGTTGTTGTTTCTTTTCCGTCAGTTGTTTTCCAAGTGTCTGGATTGTGGCAATATTTACATCTTAGGGGACAACCCTGAGTAAATACAATATAGCGAAGACCTGGGCCATCTACAGCACCACAAGTTTCTATTGAATGGATTCTGCCTTTCATGTTTAGTTCTCCCTGATTTAATATATTTTAAGACAAAATGTCATAACTACTTTCTTATTATATGATATAAATAAAGAGGATGTAAACCTTCTATTTATATCTATATCATATTTGTTTCTATGTCAATAGATTGAGGAAATGAGTCCAAATAGAAAATAAAGGATGCAAATCATAATAAAAAAAATATGAAAAATATAGTGATATGTGATAAAAGTAAGGTATAATAAAGAAGTAAAGAAATATAACCTCTTTACACAAATAATCATCTCTTATATACTAATTGAATAAGATATATACTAGAGAAAATAGAACTTTTAGAAAGGATGTGAGGCAGATGAAAATAGAAAA
>JARKVN010000145.1 GCA_029851645.1 Cellulosilyticum sp.
GCTCTTCCGATCTAATGTGACTATACATAAAATAAGCCACTTAATCCAATTGCCAAATAGTCCAATCGCACTGCCAGTAAATTTTAATCGTCTACCATTAACAACCGTATGATTAATTTTCCATCCATAAACCATACACAAAGCCCAAGGATAGCAGATTCCAAAAGTAAAACCAGTTACTATTGCACCTAATATATTCCAACCTATCCACTGTAATAATCCACCATCAAAGTAAGATTTTTCATTCTCTAACATCACTATTTCTCCCCAATTTATATTTCAATAAGATTTTACATTATTTTTTATATTATATCAATATATATTATTTTTTGCATAAAAATAATAGGTAGATCCTAAGTCCTAACTTCGTCTATCTAAATAAATTTCATATATACTCACCTCATTAAATGGTACAATATACACATTGGTTGTTTTATTATACATACAGCTTCATCTTGTGAGTTTAAAGTAATGGATTGAATAAATTAATTCAAAAATTCTCTAATATTATCCAACTATTTGTATAGTAACTTAGGTTATGTTATAATGCAGATAAAAATATTCATTTTTTTATTATGCTATTTTCTTTTATATTTAACAAAAATAACATAATATTACAAGATTGGAGATGACAATTAATTGAAAAAGAAATTATCAGTAGTAGTACTAGGATTAGCATGTTTATTAGGTGTGAATGTAATAACGTATGGAGAGGAGTCAAATAAGATTCCATTCCCAAATGGGTATGATACAACTACCTCAGGGGCATCTTCTTATAAAGGAATGGGTAATATAACAAACTCTGTATACTTCCCAACCCTTGATTTTTATAATATGAAAAGTACAGATTATCTGACACTTTTACCAAAGTATAAAACCTATCAACAGACAACAGAATATACTTGTGGCCCTGTATCAGCAATGACGTTATAACATCAATTTGGAGAAACCAAATATCAAGAACTTGAAATAGCATAGATGATTAATACACATAAAGATCTCAACTATTCTAATAAACAAACCCCAGGAATTGCTGATGAGCAGGGTGAATATGGCACTTCAACTTCAGGAATGGTTCATTTTTTTGAAGAAATTGGATGGGATGTTACATCAAGCTTAACGGAAGCTGATGAAACAGGATATACCTTCCAAGATCTAAAAGATTTTAAGGACTTTATACTTGAAAATTTAAAAAATAATACCCCTATTATGGTTGAAAATATAGATTTTGGAGGACATTGGAGAGTCATTATAGGATATGATACAATGGGCACAGATGTCTTGAGTGATGATGTTATCATTATGGCAGATTCTTATGATACATCTGATCATTTTCAAGATGGCTATACATACACAAATGCAGAACGATTCTTCTATATGTGGTTTGACTCACATATCTTACCCAATAATCAAAAACAACAACAGTGGCTTATTGCAAAACCAGTTAGCAAATAATAATCTAATAAAATAGTAAAGCAAAAGAGCTGTTTTTAAAGTAGCTCTTTTGCTTTATTTAAATATAATAAAAAATTCAATCTATAAATCCTAAATGCAAATATATTGGTCACATATAACACAAAAGCCTATATCTAAACATTACTTAGCAAGCGTTTTACTGCATTACTAAAAGGACTAGAATTACCTGCTATTCGGTTTCATGATTTACGGCATCTACAAGCCACTTTATTAATTCAATCAGGCGCTAATGTTAAAGCTGTTTCTAAGAGGCTTGAACACTCAAGAACAGATATCACATTAAACACGTATATAAGCACTATAGACGCAGTTGATAAAAAAATAGCTGAACAGTTCAACGAAACATTTAAGGATTTAAAACCCCTTTCCTAATAAAAAGTGTCCATTTCTATTTTTTAACCCTTTCTTATATCCTACCAACCCTTTGAACATCAAAGGTTATACCCTACTAAGCTTTGCTATTGTTTCTATATGAGGCGTCTGCGCGAACATGTCTACGCATAAAACTTTATCTACACTATAACCTGATTCTTGTAATATAGGTAAGTCTCTTGCTAACGAAGTTGGCTTACAAGATATATAAAGCAACTCTTTTGCTCCAAAATTAATGATTTTTTGGATGGCTTTAGGATGAATCCCATCTCTTGGTGGGTCTAGAACAATAATATCAGGAGTTCCTTGAAGCTTATCTATTTCTGTAAGTACATCCCCTGCAATAAACTCACAGTTTGTCAATCCATTAAACCTAGCATTCTCTCTTGCTTTAATAACTGCTTCTTCTACAATTTCAATACCATATACTTTTTTAGCACGAGTCGCCATGATTTGTGTAATGGTTCCTGTCCCACAGTAGAGGTCAAATACTTCTTTGTTATCCATATTCTCAATTAAGTCAAGCGCATTTTTATAAAGCACTTCTGCTCCTAATGTATTAGTTTGGAAGAACGAAAATGGAGAAATATTAAATTGTAAGCCTAAAATTTTCTCAGAGATTTCTTCTTTTCCATAAAGTAAGGTTACTTTTTCAGGTTTGATAGCATCTGCTAATGTATCCGTAATTGTGTGTAAAACACCAACGACCTTTCCTTTTAAGTTTAAATGAGCTAGCTCCTTGGCTAATGATTCAAATGAAAAATCACTTTGTGAAGAGGTTACAATATTAACTAAAATTTCACCAAAAGTTTTTGATTTACGTACCACTAAGTAACGCATAAATCCTGTATGCTGAAGTTTCTTGTAATAAGGTAACTCATTCTTTTTACAGTATTCTAAAACATAGGTTAAAATCTCACTAAAATCATTATCTACTAACTTGCATCCAGCTACAGTTAATACATCGTAAGTGCTATGTTTACGATGCATTCCTAATGTCATTGGCCCATCTTTTTCTGCATCTCCGAAACTAAATTCCATTTTATTTCTATATTCAAAGTCTTCTGGACTTCCTATAACCCCTAAATCTTCAAAACCTTCTATACCTGCTTTAGCCAACAGTTCCATAACCTGTCCGTGTTTAATCTGAATCTGTTCCTTATAATCTAGTTCCTGTGCACTACAACCACCACATTGTCCAAAATACTCACACGGAGCCTTTACAAAGTGCTTAGGATTTTCATGAACTTCTATCAGTCTTCCTTCCCAGGTTCCTTTTTTTCGTTTAAATAGTCGTGCACTTACCTCTTGACCTGGAAAGGTTCCACCTACATAAATAGGTTGCTCATCTATATAAAGGACACCTTTATTAGGAAAAACAGTTTTTTTGATGGTGCCTTGTACCACTTGATTTTTTTTAGGCATTTTATAACTCCTTTTGTCTGTAAATAAAATGTTTGCAATTACATCCTATTGTGGCATAATGTTAAAGCTTTTTCAAGTATTATGTCATATCCTAATGAAAAATAAATATTTTTATTGCTTATCTATCAAATTACATAGTACAATAAATTCAGAATATATTTGAAGGGAGAGCATATTTCATTGAAACTCAGTAATTTATTTCAAAAACAAAAAAATCCAGTTTTAGAAAGCATTTCAACCTATCAACAGGGTCTTATAAAGGATATAGATTTTCATTTAAAGTTCACATATAATGAGCAAACCTATATTGCAAAACCTACTGATTGGGATAAAAATATTGTTACTTTTGAAGCGCCTATGGCAGGCTTAGATTATGTCTTTCTTCCCAGCCATCTTAACATTGAGGTTTCCTTCATTTCTAAATCCGCTTTATTTAGTACAAGCTTACGCATTACAAAAAACTACCACCAAGAACAAGTTTTGTATTATGTAGCAGAAATTGTAGCACCTATTATAAAGAAACAACGACGGGAAACCTTTAGATTAAATGTTAATCTAGATGTTCAATATCAACCTATTTCTATGAAGCAGCTTATACCTTCTCCTTCTTCAAGTAAGAAAAACGGGGTTTGTACAAATATCAGTGCTGGTGGTATGTGTTTATCCTGTCATCAACAACTTCAAACGAAAGATACACTTCAGCTCCATTTTACTTTAATGCAACAACCACTTTCTTTGGTTGGCGAAGTCCTTTCTCAAGAAGCCTGTACAGGTATAGATACTTATTTACATCGTATTCGTTTTATTGGGTTAGATTCAGATACAGCAAATCGGCTGAGCCATCTCATTTTTGAACAACAACGTCTTCAGCTTAAAAAGACTAAATAAAAGAGAAAAAAAGCAGCTATAAGGATTAGTAGACCATCTCATTTACTCTATCCATTATAACTGCTTTTTAACTTCTATTTATTTTAAAAACAAGGTAACTCCTATATTTCCTATGCATCCTATTTACTCAGCTGATCCATTTAAGTTAATGACTTTTGAAGGGACTAATGTAGAAATAGCATGTTTATAAATCATTTGTTGTCTTCCTTCACTTTCTAAAATCACAACGAAATTATCAAAACCTTTAATTGTTCCCTTAAGCTGAAAACCATTAGTCAGAAACACAGTAATTAAAATCTTCTCTCTTCTTAATTGATTTAATAATACATCTTGTAAATTAATTGCTTTACTCATTTTACGTCTTCCCCTCCTAAAGGATTGTCCTACTTGTATCCATTGTATATTAAATTTTTGGCATTGTCTAGTAAATCATACCATTTTTATAACATTACATTACCATTATCACCAAGATTTAAAATTCTATACATATTACAAAAATTTTATCTTTTTAAAGTCTCTAGCATCCTTTGAGTAATTTTTTGACCATCAAAATCTAGCTTGTCTACTTCTATAAAAATAGGATCTGCTTGATGTCTAAACCAAGTCAGCTGTCTTTTGGCATAATTTCTTGTATTTTGTTTGAGCTGATCGACACAAGTTTCTAATGACAGTTGCCCTTTAAAGTAGGGAAAGAACTCTTTATAACCAATCGCTTTCATGGATGGTAAATCTTCACTTAGTCCCATATCATAGAAATGTCTTACTTCAGCAACTAATCCTTCTTCTAACATTTGGTCAATGCGTAGGTTAATACGCTCATATAAAGTATGACGTGCCATCGTTAAAGCAAAGAAAGTATAATGATAAGGAGACTCATTCATACTTCGCTTTTCTTTTTCTTTCTGATTATGTTCAGAAATAGGTTTTCCTGTTTTTTCATAATATTCTAAAGCACGCACAACACGTTTTATATTATTCGGATGAATATCAGCTGCTGCCTTAGGATCCACTTCTTCTAATGCTTTATGAAGTACCAATGCCCCTTCTTCCTG
The DNA here is from genome assembly GCA_029851645.1 of Cellulosilyticum sp. Classification (GTDB taxonomy): domain Bacteria; phylum Bacillota; class Clostridia; order Lachnospirales; family Cellulosilyticaceae; genus Cellulosilyticum. The sequence goes on from JARKVN010000145.1 coordinate 5,214, forward strand.
TGCTCTTTTTTCTAGGGCCTCACGATAAGAAGTATCTGCTTCTATTGAATCAAATTGGGTATCAAATAGAATCGCATTAAGATAAAATCCTGTACCTCCTACTAAGATAGGTACTTTTCCTTTAGCATAAATCTGCTCTAGATACCTCTCTACCCTTGCTTTAAAGGTCGCTACACTACAAGGAAAATCGGCTTCCCATTCATCAATCATATAATGTGGTACGCCCTCCATCTCTTCTGGTTTCACCTTAGCTGTTCCAATATTCATTCCTTTATAGATTTGCATCGAATCTGCTGAAACAATTTCTCCTCCGATTGCCTTCGCCAAAAGCACACTGGTTTTTGTTTTACCTGAAGCGGTAGGTCCTGCTATTAAAATAAGTGGCTTTTTCATCATCTATTCCTTCCTATACTCTAGATTCGCTTAAACATTTTTTCTATATCTGCTTGAGAAAGTGCAATTAAGGTGGGGCGCCCATGAGGACAAGTAAATGGATTATCTAGTGCCAATAAAGAAGCAATCAATTCATGACATTCTGTGTCTGATAGTTGATCATGTGCTTTAATGGCACTTCTACAAGACATACGAATGATATTTTCTGCCTTCATATCTGCTAAATGCTTTACTTTTTGTTCACTCATTAAATCTAATACTTCTTGAAACACATGGACATCTAAGGGTTCGTTCAATAAATAAGGAACTTCTCTAAGCACAATATCACTTTCACCAAAAGGTTCATAAATAAAACCAAGTTGTTTAAATAACGCTTCATTTTCTTCTAAAATTACCTTTTCACTTGGCGTAATTTTAAGTGTTTCAGGCATTAATAAAAGCTGGGTTGCAATTTGACCTAATTTAAAATAAGCCATAAACTGCTCAAAAAGTACTCTTTCATGAGCTGAATGTTGATCAATAATGAAAACCTTTTCATGATATTGAATGAGCCAATACGTCTTAAAAATTTGACCTATAATCTGATACCCTATAGGCAAGGCTTGTTTCTCTTCTTTAAAAGGCTTTGCGGGACTATCAACCATTAGCGAAGTACTTTCTTCTCTAACTTCATCACTTATTTTGATGGGCATTTCATAACTAGGCTGCTTACTTTCCTCTTCACTCGGCCTACTGTTAGGTGCTGGCCCAAATAAACGCTCAATCGTTTGTGTTGTAGGTTTATAAGGGTTGGTTTCTGGTAAGCTTCTTAGCGTTTCTACCTTTGGCTCACCCAATAAACTTTTAGCCGTCACTTCATTCTCCTCTTTCCTGGGAACAAAGAAAGTTTCAAACTCCAGTTGAGTCGTTTCTATAACAGGTTTGATTTTAGCATCTCCTCTAGGCTTTGCTATATCTATATCTGGTACTAAGGATTCTCCCTTTAAAGATTTGGTCACAGCCTCATAAACTGTGCGGTAAATTAAATCTACATTTTTAAATCGAACTTGTAACTTAGTAGGATGAACATTGACATCCACTAAGCTCGGATCCATATTTAAATGTAAAATAACAAATGGGAATTTACCCACCATCGCCAGTGTTTTATAAGCATCTTCTACTGCATTTTGTAAAATAGTACTTTTAATATAGCGCCCGTTAATAAAGAAATGCTCATAATTCCGATTACTTCGATTCAAACTTGGTGTCCCTAATAACCCCACACATTCTATATGATTTGCTTTATAATAACAGTTAAAGGTAGACTTTGCATATTCTCTTCCATAAATATTTAACACACAATGCTTTAATTCATGATCTCCAGATGTCGTGAAGACTACTTTTGAGTTTTGAATGTATTTAAACGCAATTTCAGGATGTGCTAAAGCAAGTTTATACATATAGTCTGAAATTTTAGCAGCTTCAGTTCCACTACTACTTAAAAAAGCCTTTCTTGCAGGCACATTATAGAAAAGATGACGCATGATAAATGTAGTTCCATCTGGACAGGCAATCTCTTCGGATTCATTTATTTTTCCACCACTTACCATCACCCGTTTTCCTGTAGTTTGCTCCTTTACCTTAGTTAGAAGTTCCACATGAGCAACAGCTGCGATACTAGCTAGTGCTTCTCCTCTAAATCCAAGACTTATGACTTCATATAAATCATCTGCACTGGTAATCTTACTAGTTGCATGACGCAAGAAGGCAATTTCTACTTGGTCTTTAGGAATACCTAAACCATTATCTGTCACACGAATTAAATCCACCCCACCATTTTTGATTTCAACTGTAATAGAACTTGCTTTGGCATCAATACTGTTTTCAACTAATTCTTTAACAACAGAAGCAGGTCTTTCCACTACCTCGCCTGCTGCAATCTTATTAATGGTATGAGTATCTAATATTTTAATTGTTTTCATGAGGTCAGCTCCTTAGGCTATTGTACTTTCTTTTGAAGGGCATAAAGTAACTCTAAAGCTTCAAAAGGTGTGGTACGCATGACATCTAATGCCTTAATTGTGCCAATGATTTCATCACTTGCTGCATGAGTAAATAAATCTAATTGCTGAGGTGCCATCTTTTGACTACATGGTTCTTTCTTAGAATCCACTTGAACCTCCTTTGTAATCACGACTTGCTTTTCTTTAGAATCTAATAACTGGAGTAGTTCTTTAGCACGACTTAAAACAGGCGTTGGAACCCCTGCAAGCCTTGCAACTTGAATCCCATAACTATGATCAACGCTCCCTGGTACAATTTTATGGAGGAAAATAATATCCTCTCCTACTTCCTTAACAGAGACACAATAATTTTTAAGCACATCAATAGACTCTTCTAAAACAGTTAATTCATGATAATGTGTCGCAAATAAAGTTTTCGCCCCTATCTTAGAGGTAATGTGCTCAATAATAGACCAAGCAATACTTAACCCATCTAATGTACTTGTGCCACGTCCAATTTCATCTAAAATCAGTAAACTCTTTGCAGTGGCATGATGTAAGATGTTAGCAACCTCCATCATCTCTAACTTGAACGTGCTTTGCCCAGAAGATAAATCGTCAGAAGCACCTACTCTTGTGAAAATACGATCTACTGCTCCAATAGTCGCTGATGCTGCTGGTACAAATGAACCTATTTGAGCCATTAATACAATAAGTGCTACTTGTCTCATATAGGTTGATTTTCCTGCCATATTAGGACCTGTAAGAAGCATCATTTGTGCCTCTTTTTGGCTGAGCATCACATCATTTGCAATAAAACTTTGCCCCCCTAACATTTTCTCAACGACAGGGTGTCGTCCTTCTTTGATTGATAGGTCATAATTTTCACTAACTTGTGGTCTCACATAGTGATATTGATCTGCCACATCAGCAAAAGAACAAAACATGTCCAAAATAGCAATTTGCTGTGAAACACCTAATAAACGATGCATTTCGTCTAATACTTTCGTTCTTATTTCTGTAAATAGCTGATACTCTAAAGTATTGAGTTTATCATCTGCACCAAGTACTTCCTCTTCTACCTTTTTGAGTTCTTCTGTAATATAACGCTCACAATTTGCTAAAGTTTGTTTGCGAATAAAGTAATCTGGCACAAGTTGACTATAAGATTGTGTGACCTCTAGGAAATAACCAAAAACTTTATTGTACTTAATCTTAAGATTTTTAATACCTGTTTTTTCTCGCTCTTTGGCTTCAATCTCCATAAGCCAAGAAGCGCCTTTTTCTTTAACCTGTCTTAAATGGTCTACTTCCTCATGATAACCTGTTTTTATAAGGCCACCTTCTCGTACAGAAAGAGGGGCTTCTTCTTCAATAGCCCTTTCAATGAGTTCATATAAGTCCGTCATCACATCCATTTTTTCATAAAGATGAACTAACCCATTAGACTTCATGTCCTTAAGTAGTCCTTTAATTTCAGGTAATACTTTAAGGGACTGCTTTAAAGCAAGCATATCTTTGGCATTACAAGTGCCATAGGATACTTTACTCATAAGACGCTCAATGTCATAAATCTCACTTAAAACTTCCATAAAGTCTGCTCTTTGAAGGGGATGATCTTTGAGTTCTTCAGTCGCATTTAAACGCTCATTAATTTCTTCTACTTGAATGAGTGGCTGCTCAATACATTTACGAATATAACGTGAGCCCATAGCGGTTTGAGTATGATCAAGTACCCAAAGTAATGACCCTTTTCTTCGCTTTTCCCTTAAAGTTTCTGTTAACTCCAAATTACGTCTTGTTGCCATATCTAAAAGCATATAGGCATCCACATTATATAACGTCACATGCATTAAGTGAGAAAGGTCTGTCTTTTGTGTTTCTTGTAGGTAAGCCAGTAAACTTGCTGTAGCTAGGGTATCTACTGCACCAGAAGTAAGCCCCATTCCCCCTAATGACATCAGATGAAAATGCTTAAGTAAAATATTTTCTGCCAGTGTTTCATCTAAAGTGGAAGGTTCTGTTTTTTCTGTTAAGCAATTTAAACGCCCTTTTAAGAAGTCTCTTATCTCTTCATCTTCATAAACGCTTTCTTCTAATAGACATTCAACAGGTGAAAATTTCGCTAATTCGTCTAATAGTTTACGTTTACTTTGCTCTCCCTCAATTTGAGAAGCTAACCATTCGCCAGTTGTTACATCACAGATACTTATTCCGTATTTCATGCCAGATGCAACAATACTTGCGATGTAATTATTCTTTCCTTCCTTAACTGTAGCGCCTTCTAGAATGGTTCCTGGTGTTACAATACGCACAACATCACGCTTTACAAGCCCTTTTGTCGCCTTTGGATCTTCTACCTGCTCACATACCGCTACCTTATAACCTTTTTCTACAAGTCTTGCAATATAATTATCTGCAGCATGGAAAGGTACCCCACACATAGGGGCCCTTTCCTCTAAACCACAGTCTTTTCCAGTTAAAGTAATTTCTAGTTCCCTAGAACATGTCTTTGCATCCTCAAAGAACATTTCATAAAAATCACCTAATCTAAAAAATAAAATACACTCAGGATTTGCTTCTTTGATAGTCAAATATTGAGCCATCATAGGCGTTACTTTATCTTTTAACATCTATTTCGCCAACTCTCCAAATAAATAATGTGTTTTACTTTGTTTAATAAGGACAGGCACATAATCACCAATCATCTCCTGTGGTGCTTCTACATTCACCAAAATCCCTGTATCTGTACGTCCACTTAAAACATTTGGATTACCTTTACTTACCTCTTCTAATAATACTTCTACCACTTGTCCTTGATACTGTGCTAAGGCTTCAGCTGCTTTTTGATTAACTAGAGCAATTAAACGATTAAAACGTTCTTTAGCTACAGGTTCTTCTACTTGCCCTTTCATAGTTGCTGCTGGTGTTCCCGTACGCTTAGAGTAAATAAATGTAAAGGCACTTGTATAACCAATTTCCTCTACGACCTCCATGGTATCTAAAAAGTCCTCTTCTGTTTCACCAGGAAAGCCAACAATAATATCTGTCGTAAATCCAATATTTGGCATAGCTGTTTTAATCTTATGTGCTAATTCTAGGTAACTTTCTTTTGTATAATGACGATTCATTCGCTTAAGCACCTTCGTACTTCCTGATTGGAAAGGTAAATGAAGACTCTTACAAATATTATCATGACTTGCCATGACTTCAATTAACTCATCGCTTAAGTCTTTTGGATGAGAAGTCATAAAACGAATACGTTTTAGGCCTTCAATTTGGCTTATTTCTCTTAATAAAGCGGCAAATGTCATAGGTTTTTCTAGTGTTTTACCATAAGAATTTACATTTTGTCCAAGGAGCATCACTTCTGTTACGCCATCTGCTACCAAACTTTTAATTTCTTTTATGATATCTTCCGCTTGACGGCTACGCTCTTTTCCTCTTACATAAGGTACAATACAGTAAGTGCAGTAATTGTCACAACCATACATGATATTCACACATGCCTTATGACGATATTTTCTAGCATCTGGTAAGTCTTCTACAATATCTTTGTAAGAATCCCAAATATCAATGACGCTCTCACATGTTTCTAAACGAGTTTGTAATAATTCTGGTAGTTTATAAACATTATAGGTTCCAAAAATGATATCTACAAACTTATACTTTTCTTTAAGGGTATCTACTACCATATCTTGTTGCATCATACAACCACATAAAGCAATAATAAGATTTGGATTATCTCTTTTCTTCCCTTTAAGCGCGCCTAAACGCCCATATATTTTATTTTCTGCATTTTCACGAACACAGCAAGTATTATAAAGAATAAAGTCAGCCTCATCTTCACTTTCAGTTTGAGTATAACCTATTTTTTCTAACATCCCTTTAATTTTTTCTGAGTCTCTAGCATTCATCTGACACCCAAAAGTACTCAAACAAAATCTAAGCCCTTTCCCTTTAATTCTTTGAGCTAATATATTAATGATCTCATTTTGGCGTTTTGCCTCCTGAGTTGATACTTCGACAATTTGTCGTTCACTCATCTTTTGATTCCTCCTATTTTTTAACATTCCCTTTTATTTTACATGATAAAGTGACGATTTTCAATGGATACACCCTGACTAACTTTAAAAACAAGAATTTCCATGTAGTGACTTAGCGAAATTGGGACATACTAATTTTAAAGGAGGCTGATAATATGGCAAAAGATAGTCAAATCGATCCTAAAGCAGTTCGTATGAAAAAATGTAATGGTCAAACCCCTCTTACTTCTGAAGAAGCTAAAAATCATAATCGTACAAGTAAGAAACATTCTATTAAAAGTGAAGGTTATGGTAATCATTAAAAAAAGTGATAGAATAGTACCTTTTTAGGTGCTACTCTATCACTTTTTCTTCTATTCGTACTAAATGATTATTCTAAAGCATGGATTAAATGAATTAACATTTGTCGCTCTAAAAAATTGCCTTCAGGTGTCACTCGCCCCAATACTTTATAGCCCAAAGGCACTAAGGCTCTAATAAGTTCCATCTGCTTAGCTTTACTATACTGAGGCAGTAAGAGATAACAGCCTTTTAATTTGCCATATCGCTTTCCGTATTTTTTATTTAAAACATTTATTAAACGTTCTACACCATAAATAATTTGTCTTTCAAACATTGGGTTTAGTTCTTCTGGTAAACTTAATTGTAAGAGCTTGGTCGTATCTTGACTGATTGCAAGACCTGTACCTTGTAATAAAGTGGAAGCTGGATTATAATAGCAGTCTATCAGGTCATAAGTGACCTCATGTGTTGTTTCATCCCAATAGAACAAGCTTAATAAATGATGATTTTGTACCATGGGCTCAAAAAGTTCTAAGTTAAAGTAAATCAAACATGGCCTATTGCAAGGCTCAAAATAAATCCATGCATTCTCTTTTTCTATAGCGTATTGATGATGATAATGAAGCATTGCTTTACTTAGGCTTAAAAGTTCATTATAATATCTTGTTATTTGAGTCATTTTCTTACGAAAAAAAAGACTACGGCTTAATTTAAGCGCTAAAACATCTTCACATGTCTCAGGAACATAGGGGCAACGCACTTTGATAAGCTCATCTGCTTCAACATCTTGAAGCTGTGACATCATTGATGGAACTTCTAAATGAGAGGCCTCTTTCCACACAAAACCATCATAATATATCTGTTCCAACTCGTATAATGCTTGTGTTTCCCCATTTTTTAAGAGTTTTTCTAATTGCTTAATTTTCTCTTCCATAAAGTGTAAGGTGCACTTTGACCGTTCAATAGTAGCTTCTACCTTCTTAATCTCCTGATAAGGACATTTTTGAAGTTTTTGTTTGACTCGGCATCCTAAGGTTATGCCCATGGGCTTCCTCCATTATACGTCTCTAATTAAGCCTATTTTGTATTTTCTCTAAATATGCTACTAAAAAACTTTTATCTTTTTATTCACTTAAAAAACCATTCTTATAAATTTCTAGAAAATCATAAGTCTTTTCATGATCATGATAGCCAATAATCGTTTCTAAATTAACATTGTGGACACTTTTAAAGATATTCATATCAATGTAAGGGTTGGTTTGTCTAAACTTCTTAATGAGCTGCTTCATTTCTTGGCGTTTAGAACCCCCACCTTGTCCACTTACTGTACAATGTTCTGTTAAACGACAAGCACATTGAATAAATTGAAGGTCATTATAGCGTCCCCAAGCAATAATATCTTCTTCCTTCACTAAATAAAGTGGCCTAATGAGTTCCATTCCTTCATAGTTTGTACTATGAAGCTTTGGCATCATAGTTTTCATTTGTCCGCTATATAACATACTCATTAAAATGGTTTCAATCACATCATCAAAGTGATGACCTAATGCAATTTTATTACATCCTAATGCT
>JARKVN010000034.1 GCA_029851645.1 Cellulosilyticum sp.
ACACTGAGCTATGATTAGGTCTGCCTGTACTTTTAGACCCTGCCACTTCTTTAAAGTATCTGCATCAACACCTATTCGCCACTCCTGACAGCAGGTAAATGTACACTGGTCTGCTATACATCTAAACTTATGGTAATTACTAATTTTTAAATCCATTCCTCATCTCCACCTGTAATGGCTAGACTTAGAAGTTTATCCCACTTTTCTACTTCATCACCTTCTATTACTTTTATTAAGTGTGCCTTAGCAGTTACTTCTTCCATTACTTCATCTGGGCCGATTTCAGGATCAAAATCCTTTTCGCAATATGGACAATCCATCACTTCTTCTAAATTTAATGATAAAAATCTTGTGCCACATTCCCTACATTCATAATAACCACATTCTTTAGTTCCATCTGGTACATAATACATTGTTACTTCTCCTATTTTATCTTCTATTTTTCATTTCAATCATATCTCCGTATACAGGTGTTGGCATGCCAAATCCGCCTGATACATCCACAATTTGCCCTGTTGTATATGCAGAATCATCACTTGCAAAGTATAGTACGGTTCCAGCAATTTCTTCTGGTAATCCCATACGTTTAATTGGTGTATGTTTCAAGAAGAATTCTTTAAATTCATCCGTTAAATTATTATTAACTGCATCCGTAGCAGTCATTCCTGGAAGCACTGCATTACAACGAATATTATCTCTTGCACATTGAACTGCAATCAATTTTGTTAAATAGTTAATGGCAGCTTTGCTTGTTCCGTAAGCAATCTGAGAAATATCTGGACAAATCCCTCCAATAGAAGAAATATTAATAATACTTCCACCACCATGAGCTGCCATATGTGGAATTACTGCTTGCACAGTTAAAAAGACACTAGCTAAATTAATACCTACTGTTCCAATAAATTCTTCATAACTCGTTGATTTAATATCTAAATCTGCCTTAGGATTAGATGTTCCAAAATTATTTACGAGTACATCAATTCTTCCTTCCCCCTTTACAACTTCTTCTATCATAGATGAATAACTTTCTTTAACAGTAGCATCATTGTAAACAACTTTTACATGGCATCCTTCTGCATTTAATCCATCTGCAATTTCTTGGGCACGTTCTATATTTCGTGCCCCCATATAAACAGTAGCCCCTTCTTTAGCCAACCTTTGTACACAAGCAAGACCCATTCCTCTTGTAGATGCTGTTACTAATACAACTTTATCTTTTAATCTCATCCTTTCCTCTCCTTTACTTTTTTACATATTCAAAAAACGTCTAAAATCCTCATTGGTTTCCTGAGTCCACACACTAAAATCAAAAGTACTAGCTATTAGTTATTATACAAAAGTATTATGGATAATTTATAAATAAAAAAAGACCTACCTAAACTCATACACTGTATGGTTAATAGGTAAGTCCTCATAAACTACTTTATTTTTCTATTGCCACTGAGCTGTTAAGACGTGTTCACCAGTCATTGTAACAGTTGTATTTTCATCAATTATTTTACCATCATACAACCATCCCTTAAACTTAGTACCTTCTTTCTCAGGAGCAGGTAACTTGCCATAAGTAGCCCCATAAGTTACCTGTTGCTCTAAACTTACCTCCTCATCAACACTCCCCCCATTTAAATCAAATTTAATGGTTAATGAGGCAGGCTCCCATACTGCATACAAGGTTTGGTCTCCTTCTACTTTATCTACTTCAAAAAACCATTTCCTCGCCAAAGACTCATCTTTAGAGGTAACCCATCCTTTTAGAACGTACCCTGGCTTCACAGGCGTTTCTGGCTCAGCTACATAATTACCGTACCTTAATTTCTGCATGGCTACTTGACTGCCTCCATCTGTATCAAAAGATATGATATATCCCCCATTTATAGCAAATATAATAACTAGAGAAATAGTGAGTATGATAGCACCTGCAATCAACCTATCTAATAACCGAATGGGTACATCCGTACTCTTATAAATGCCTCTTCCAAACCATTTTTTCTTTTCCATACTCATACCTCTCTTACTTCTTTTAAGCAGTCCTATAGCCTCTTATTTTTGTTTTCTATTTATGTACTAAATATTTTCTCATATCAATAGCACAAGCTACTAAGATAATAAGTCCTTTAATAATATATTGTAAGTTTTGGTTAATGGATAAGAAGTTAAGTGCAACGAAGATAATTCTAAGTAAAAATACTCCCATTACAACACCACTAATCTTACCTGTACCACCTACAAAGGAAACCCCACCGATAACACACGCTGCAATTGCATCACATTCATAGTTAAGTCCTGTGTTAGCCTGATTAGAACCAATACGTGCTGCTTCAATAAAGCCTGTAATCCCATACATACAACCTGCTAATGTATGAACTAAGATAGTTGTTTTCATAACATTAACACCAGATACATTAGCTGCTTCTGGGTTAGAACCTACAGCAAACATGTTTTTACCAAAAGTTGTTTTATTCCAAATAAACCACATCAGTACAATAATGATACAAGCATACCAAACATAATTTGGAATAGGTGCCCCAAAGAAAGAAACGATACTTCCTGTTACAAAAATTTTAAAAGAATCATCTAAACCTGAAAGGGGTTGTCCGTTATTCCCATTAATCATAATATACATTAATAAAACACCATAAACAATAAGCTGTGTTGCTAAAGTAACAATAAACGGATGTAATTGGAACTTAGCTACAAAGAAACCATTGACCCATCCAACAATTCCCCCAACAATAATCACTGTTAAAATAACAAGTGGAATAGGAAGTACTGGCAAATTAGGAAACATCTTCGTAGCATAAGTTACAGCTTGTAGTAAAGAAGCTGAAATACATGCCGTAAGCCCTACAACACGACCAGCTGAAAGGTCTGTACCAGTTAGTACAATACAACCTGCAATACCACAGGCAATCGGAATATTCGCAGCTGATAGCGAAATAATATTCATAATAGAATTAACAGATAAGAAACGCTTGTTTTGTGTATATGTATAAATTACCGCAATAACTAGTAAGATATAAAGCGCATTATTAATCAGCGTTTCTTTCCAAAAGGTCATTTTATCTTTGCTATCTAGTTCCATATAACTTGTATAGCGTTGTTTCATATTCATCATTGCATTCATCATAGGACCTCCTCTATACATATTTAGCAGCTAGAGTCATAATCTCTTCCTGCGTTGTATTTCTAGCATCTACTTCTCCAGCTAATTGCCCGCCTGACATAACCAAAATTCGGTCACATACGCCTAAAAGCTCAGGCATCTCTGAAGACACCATAATAACCACTTTACCCTTATTGGCTAAGTCTAAAATCAGCTGATAAATTTCATACTTAGCCCCTACGTCAATTCCCCTAGTAGGTTCATCTAAAAGGAGTACTTCTGGTTCTGTCAGGAGCCATCTTCCTAAGATAACCTTTTGCTGGTTCCCCCCTGATAAGGTACGAATCTTTGTTTCTTGTGTTGGCGTCTTCGTACGCATGGCATCTATAGACCACTTCGTATCTTTCTTCATGGAACTTTCACTTAAGTACAAGTGATGTTTCCTATGCTTCTTCAAACTAGAAATCACTGTATTTTCTCTAATACTTAAAATACCAAAGATTCCTGTTGCACGACGCTCTTCGGTTAATAAAGCAAATCCGTTCTTAATAGATTCTCTCGCATTTCTATTGAGTACTTCCTTACCATCTAGCTTAATTTTTCCTGACTTTCTAGTTGCAATGCCAAATATATTCTCTAATGTTTCAGTTCGTCCACTACCATCTAGTCCCGCTAAACCTACAATTTCTCCTTTTCTTACATTAAAGGAAACATTTTTTAAGAGAGAATATTGTGCGGTTAAATTTTCTACTTCTAGTGCAACCTCACCTGGTTGATTGGTCTTAGGAGGGAACTGATTGTTCAGCTCACGTCCAACCATTAGTTTAATAATTTTATCTGTTGTTAACTCTGAGGCTGGCTTGGTTGTAATATAAGTCCCATCACGCATAATGGTCACTTCATCTGAAATCCTAAGAATTTCAGCCATTTTATGAGAAATGTAAATAATACCACAGCCTCTATCCCTTAACATATTGATAATTCTAAATAAGTGTTCTACTTCCTGCTCAGTTAATGAAGAAGTCGGCTCATCAAATACGATAACTTTTGCATTAAATGAAACCGCCTTTGCAATTTCTACCATCTGCCTTTGTGAAACAGGTAATTTGCTCATGATACATTTAGGGTCTACATTAATATTTAGTGTTTCAAATACCTTTTTGGTTTCTTCATAAATTTTCTTCTCATTCACCATAACTCCTGCAATTTTTGGATATCTGCCAAGCCAAATGTTATCCATCACATTACGTTTTAGTGCCTGATTGAGCTCTTGATGTACCATAGCAACGCCATTATCTAGAGCCTCCTTTGAATTTTTGAAACCCACTTCTTTACCATCTAGCATAATCTGTCCACTGTTTTTGGAATAAATCCCAAACAGGCACTTCATTAATGTGGATTTACCTGCACCATTTTCCCCCATTAAAGCATGAACGCTACCTCTTTTTACAGTAAGTGAAACATGGTCTAACGCTTTAACCCCTGGGAACTCTTTACAAATATCTGTCATCTGTAGTAGTACATTATCTGCCATGTTTTCCCTCCTATCTTATTAGTTACTTTTCTTCTTTTCTAAAAAAAGGCAGCCACTCTTTACTTATAGCTGCCTTCTTATCATTTCCCTTATTATTCTCCTGTATATGTGCCATAAGGAATATAAATCTTATTGGCAACCTTATCGGAAATATTATATGAGTCTGTATCCTCCATGAGCTGTTTGCCACTTGCTGCATTTTTAGCAAGGTAAGCGATACAATCTGCCATACCTTCTGCATCTTGCTTGATTGTACCTGCCATCTTACCATCACCAATAAGTTGTTTTGCTGCATCTGTTGCATCTACACCAAACACTGGGATAGTTGTACTGCTATCAGTTCCTAAGTTATATCCTTTATCATTTAATGCTGAAATAACTCCTTCAGCCATACCATCATTGTTACAAATGACAAGCTCAATCATGTTACCATTACCTTCGTTGTATTGAGAAAGGTTAGTTGTCATATAGTTATTAGCTGCTGTTGCGCTCCAGTTACCATCTTGGTCAACTTGATAACCATCTGTATTAGATGAATCAAAATATTCAAGAGCAGGTAAACCTTTTTCTGCTAAGACAGCATTAGCATCCTCTACACCATATTGTGTACGGTAAATCGCTTCAACATTTCCAAGTTGCCCCATGAACATTGCATAAGAAATCTTGCCATCTTTATTTAAATCCATTGACTCAAAGTTTTCTGCAACATATTCTCCAATCATTTTACCTTGCATATGTCCTGCTTCTGGTGCATCTGTCCCTACGAATGCACAATTTTCATAGCTACCTAATACTTTACCTTCATCTTGGTCTGATTCTACTGCCCTGTTAAAGAAAATAACTGGGATACCTGCACTCTTCGCTTTGTCTACAATGGCTTGAGACGCATCAACTGAACCAGAGGTAACAATATTAACAATGAGTAAGTTCGCTCCTGTACTAATAGCTGTATCAATTTGTTCATTTTGTGTTGTCTGATTACTATTACTATCATAGTCTTGGAAAGTTACATTCATTTCAGTAAGTGCTTTATCAAGCTCTGACCTTACTGATGCAATATATGTATCTGAGTAAGTATAATAGAAAACTGCCACATTAGCATCTGATAAATCTGTTGTATTTGCCGCTGTCTCTACTACTTTATCAGCCTCTTGGCTCGCTGGAGATGAGGTTGCACCTGCATCACTTGATGCATCAGTTGAAGTATTTCCGCATCCTGCTAATAAACTTGTTGCCATTGCCGCACTTATTAATGACATCATTAACTTCTTTTTCATATAAAAATCCCCCTTTGATTGAACTAACTTGTTAAAAAAAGTATAGCATAGCATTTTTCACAAAACCATGTGATTATCTACACATTAGTTATAAATTTTTACTATTTTTTATTCAAGTTTTAGTTTATCAAAGAGAGATAAGTAGAATATTTTATGATTTTTGTATGTTTTTTTACGATTTCTAACTAACTTATAAGCATTTTTGCCTATATCACTTTAAAATACACTAATTAAAAGGGAACAGAATCCTTTGACACTCCTCTTCATACATATTTTCTCTATTAATAAGCATTGTAGACGTATCAATCTGCTCTTTGCCCACAGGAAGCTCATAGATATATTTATAGGCATATTCCACACCTAAATAACCCATGGCATAGGGATTTTGGACAATCAGTGCATCCACCTCTCCACTTTCTAACATCCCTACTGAAACCACATTATTATCAAAGGCTACCACTGTTACCTTATCCTTTAATCCTAATTCTGAGATTGCATAACCCACGCCAAGACTTGTCCATTCATTAAAAGTCGTAATCACATTAATCTCTGGATGCCTCATAAGTAGTTCTTTAGTAGCTTCCTTAGCATCATCTATATTAGAATTGACATGAATGGTTTGTACCTGCTGCACTCTTGGGTCTTCCACAACTTTATCTCTAAACCCTTCTTCTCTTTGCTGTCCATTTGCTGAGTTTCTATCAAAATTAACAATTCCAATATTTAAAACCTCGTCTTTACAAGCAAGAGCCGCTACGCCTGCCATCTCTCCAGCTTTATAATTATTGGTGCCAATTCTACAGCCTACTACACTGCTATTTACATCACTATCAATCACAATGGTTTTAACCCCTTTATTGGCTGCCTCTTCTACAGCCTTTGCATTGGCATTATAATCAACAGCTGAAAGAACAATCACCTTCGCTCCATCTTCTACTGCCTGATTAATGAGCTTATTTTGTGCTTCTTCATCTTCTTCATTAGAAGGTCCCCCATAAGATACGGTTAAGTTGTATTCTGCACTTGCTGCGTTAGCCCCAGCAAAAACTGCTTTAAAAAAAGCGGACTGAGTAGATTTACAAATAATCGCCACATGATGCTTAACTATATCTGTATTATTCTTACTTTTTCCTGCAACGTTTATTATAAAAGAACTCATCAAAAGACACCCTAGCACACTCCCTGCTATGCTTAGGCCTATTTTTATATTCCTTTGTTGACTTTGCATCATAAATGTCCCTCCAACACTTTAGGCATCCTGATTTCCACTTTTGTTCCTTCATCTAGTTCACTTGTAATGGAAAGACCATACTGATTTCCAAAATAAATTTTTATTCTATCATCTACATTTTTAATACCAATTCCAGTTTTGTAACTTGTTTCTTTATAACTTGCTTCTTTATGAAGAATTGCTTCGCATTCCTCCTTTGTCATTCCAACCCCATTATCTTCAACCTTTAAAATAATTTCTTCACCTTTCTCATAAACACCAATAATAATTTTACCTTCCTCCACCCTATCTAACCCATGATAAAGTGCATTTTCAATAAGTGGCTGAAGCATAATCTTATTGCACATATACTGATAGCAACAAGAATCTACATCCATCTCATAAGTAAAACTATTGCCATACCTATACTTTTGAATCTTAAGATAGCTTTCTGCATGCTGCAGTTCTCTTTCAACAGTAATCAGTTCATGTCCCTTACTAATACTGATTCGAAAGAGTTTTGCTAAAGCCCTTACCATTTCTGATGCCTCTTGATTTCTTTCTTCTTCGCACATCCAAGCAATAGAGTCTAGTGTATTATATAAAAAGTGAGGATTAATCTGCGCTTGCAAGGCATTTAGTTCTGTTTTTCTTAGGGTAATTTCCTCCTGACGTACCTTCTCCATCAGTTCTTGAATTTGAAGTACCATATGTGCAAAGGAATCAGATAGGATATTAATCTCACTACTTCCTTCTACTGGCTTAAACTTAAAATCTTTTGTGTTACTTTCAAATGCCTGCATTGCCATCGTTAAAGATTTTGCAGGTTTAGAAAAAGCTTTCGATAAAATCATGCTAGAAATAAATGCAGTTAGTAGCACGATTAAAACTAAACTTGCTAAAATATGAACCATATGCTCCACTTTACTAGTAATCATTTCCTCTACATAGCTCACCCCAACAATACGCCATGTACTATTTTTAAGTGTTTGTACTGTGTAGATGACATTGGAATAAGTATAAACACCATCTGAAAGTTTAGTAATCTCCTCGGTATTTTCTTCTTTTAATCCACAATAAAGGAGTTGTTGTTGAGGATGATACACAATATTCCCCTGATTATCCACAATAAAACAATAGCCATGCTGACCAATTCCAATTTCATCTACATAATTTGCAATACTTGAAAATCTAATATCCATAGAAATCATCATCTCTTGACCTTGTTGACTTTTCATTTTCTGAGAGATGGTGACTACCCATGGATAATAATGAATAAATAAGGATTCCACATGGGGCTTAGAAATATAAATCTTCCCACTTTGCTGATCTGATTTCGTATAAGGAAGATTTCTATATAACTTATCCTTAAGCTTCTTATCTTTGCTCCAACAACTTAATAAATTCCCTTCCAAATCATAAGCAGTGATTGCTACAATGTCAGAACGAATCTCCATTAGATTATTAAAAAAGTCATTTTTAACTTGCTCTTCTTGACCTATATTTTTACGAATCATCCCCATAATTTCATGAATATCTGTGGTATAGTCTTCTATTCGATTCTTAGCTTGTACAACAGCTTGTTCACTACTTGTTATGGCACTTAGTTCTATGGAATTTTCATACAGCTGCATAAATGTAAATAGAGCAATTAAAGAAGCTAATAAGACAATACTAACAACTAGTGCTGTCATAATACTTGATAATGATTTATTTTTTAAGGTCATCTTGTTTTTAATGCGATGTATGAGATTCTTCATTCTGCCTCCTGCAGTTATTGGGTGATATACCTGTTATCTTTTTAAAACAATAACTAAAATAGTGCTGGTCATGATAACCACACTTTTCTGATACTTCCCTAATCTTCATAGAAGAACAAAGTAATAATTGCTTTGCCCGTTCAATGCGTTCTTTTGTTAATAAGTCACTAAATGTACTTCCTGTTGACTTTTTAATCAGTGCACTTAGATAATTTGGACTAACAGCAATTTCATTACTTACTGTCACCAGTGAAATATCTGGGTCTGCATATTTCATTCTTATAATTTCCACAGCTTTTTCACAAATGACATTGCTACTTTTTTTGCGTTGCTCTAGTATTAAATCTTTTGTTTTTAAACAAAAAGAAATATACTTTTCCTTGATATCATTTAGACTCCCTAACCGCATCACTTCATCTAGTGGCCAGAACTTCTGAAGCTGATTTACCGCCTCACTTCCAGCAACAGCATAAGCAATACGATACAAAGCTGAAATAAACTGCACCATAATAAATTTAACAATTGTCATAGACATGGCTTCTTGCTGCATCCAAACAAATAGCTCCTCTAAGTAATCTAGTAGCTCTTTTTCCAAACCACCACGAATGAGATTTTCCATCTCTCCTATAGCATTTTGAACTCTTTCTTGGTCAAAGTCCTCGCTTCTTTCTACATCAAAAATATAGCATACGTTATTCCCATTTCTCTTTGAGTAGCTCATAGCATTCATGGCTTCACTATAGGCTTCATGTGTTCCAAATAAACTTTCTACAGGCCTACTGACGCCAATCAGGCAAGATAATGACATAATTCTTTTTACACTCTGTATGATGTCTTGAACCAATATATGTAAATATTTATCAAATTGCTCCTTACTTCCCATAAGTAATGTAACAACCTTACCTTGTGCATAGAAACTAACATGTTTCATATACTGACGCAAAATCATATCAATAGCATGAACGGTAGCTCCTGTTGTACAAATAGTCCCCTCTTCATCTATAAGACTGACAACAAGGACTACATAACTTAAAGATTGTCCTTCCTCTTTCAATAAGCCGTAGGAAATAGCAGACTTCATCAAGGTCTCCTTTTCTCTTTCTTCATCTAAGTAGCTAAATCCATCTAAAAGAAATGGCATCAAGAAAGTAACAACATCTGTCTGTTCCACACTTGAAACACTAGAAATAAATTCTTGAAACTTATGGTCAATCTTTAATTTAATCTGAGCAAGTTCCTGTGTCAGCTCTACCGAGGAAATTGGCTTTAGCATATAACTAATCACGTTAAATTGTATGGCCTGTTGTGCATAGTAAAAGTCATCATGACCACTTAGAAAAGCAATTTGCGTAGCTGGTCTAACCTCTCTTACAGCTTTAGCAAGCTCAATCCCTGATAAAAAAGGCATCTTAATATCTGTAAGTAGTAAATCCGGCTCTAGCTTTTCCACTAATTCTAAGGCTTGAGCACCATTTTCTGCTTCTCCTACTACCATAAACCCTTCCTTCTCCCAGTTAACTCTTCTAATTAGTGCCTGACGCAATTCTCTTTCATCATCTGCCACAACTACGGTATACATGTCTGTCTCTCCCCTTCAAATATATATAAATCTTTCATTTCACTCACCAATGAACTTTATATAATTATTATATTAATAATATCTATTTTTAGCAATATTAACTATATTCAAAAGCAATATATAATGAAACATCTTAATTTTTTAATGTTTTTACTCACAGTTTATGTATTAAGGAAATTTGGGCAAAAAAATTATCTCCAACCACACATAAGTATGATTGGAGACAAATTAGACCCTTTTCTTTTTCTTAAGTTTTTCTATTACAACTTCTAATAATGGTATCATAATAATAACAACAAATCCCGTAGAAAATCCATTGTTATACAAATTTAATCCGGAATACATCACACCAGTAGACATAACAATAGAAGTATGCAATGCTCCAGCAAGAAATCCAGCAATTACCCCAAACTGTCCTGCAATAGGAGCAATCCCTACACTAAATAATGCAGCAAGCTGAATAGATGCAGAATCTACTGAAAAAATCTTAAAGTGTGCAGATGCATACACCCCTAATAGACAGGGAATAAAGTTCCTAAGATGAACACCAAACGCTCCAAAACCAAACACTGTCAGTATTCCACCTACTACAGGTCCAGATAAATCTCCACCTATCAGTAAGATGTAAGTTAGCCCAAAGCTCCCTACAATTGCCATGTTCATCAATGTACTTCCCACACCATCCATCAATATAAAGTCAGCTACTGCACGACCTGGGTGACGTAAAATCTGAAGTAAAGGTTTAATCTTCCCTTTATTAATCCATAATCCATAAAAAAATGTTATCAGAAAGTATCCATATAATGTAAGTACAAGCCAAAGTGGTCTTCCTGCACGCCATATAAAGATGGACTCACTTTCTAGTCCAAAAGCCTTAAGCACACATACAATACCAAAACCTAGTATTCCTGCTGCAAAACCTACATTAAATAACGTATATCCCATATGCATAGAGGCTGTATGCATAGATAAGGGTGGTAAAATAAATCCAATAAATACCCCCATTAAAATTGCACATACTAAGTTGATGTATACATTAAAAGGTAGTAAATATACCATTTCAGTAACTATAGGTGCTAAACAGGTTCCAAATAAAGCCGTATAAACATACCTCTTGACACTTACACCTTGCATCTTTGCAAAAAGATAAGTTCCTAATAAAATAGGTGCAATACTTACTAAGTTTTTTCCAAAAAAAGCAAAACCTGCATTAATAAAAAGAGCAGCCAAAGTTAATCCATTAAAGGGTATTTCTAATATATGCACTAATAATAATACTAAAACCATTAGCATTGCACCATTAAAGAAAGAGGCGCCATACCCAGCAAGTTCAAAGTAATCGGTTATTAATGTATCTCTAGAAACAATAATAATCCTTATACCTTCTAATATTTCACTAGGACCTGCCCAACAAAAAGCTATGATAAAAAAGAATATTGTACTTATTATACAAAACCTTTTTAATTGCTTTTGTCCTATATCATTTTCACTTCTATTTATCATCTGTCACTTCCTTTCTATCACTTATGTACTTCTATTTTAATTCATCCTTTTATATTTTCTCAAGTACTAATAATAATTTAATAACTCATTTAATGTTTTGACTAGATACTATTTCCTGCAAATTGTGTCATATAGAGTTCATAGTAGCTTCCCTCTTGCTTTAATAACGCTTCATGATTTCCCATTTCAACAATATGCCCTTTATCTAATACAACAATTAAATCCGCATCTTGTATCGTAGATAAACGATGGGCAATGATTAAACTTGTACGATCTTTCATTAAGTTCACCATAGCATCTTGAATATGCTTTTCGGTACGGGTATCTACACTTGAAGTCGCTTCATCTAAAATGAGTATCTTAGGATGAGCTAAAATAGCACGTCCAATGGAAAGAAGTTGACGTTGACCTTGAGATAAATTATATCCAGACTCAGTTAGCCTTGTATCATATCCTTCTGGTAAGTGCTGAATCATATGATGACAATTACTCATTCTAGCTGCCTCTTCCATTTCCTCATCACTTGCCTCTAAATTAGAATACTTTAAGTTGTTTCTAATAGTATCAGAAAAAAGAACTGTATCTTGCAAGACAATCGCCGTATTTCTTCTTAATTCATCACTAGCAATCTCTTTAATATTGACTCCGTCAATTAAAATTTCACCACTCTCTATTTCATAAAAACGCATGAGTAAGTTCACGACTGTTGTCTTCCCACTTCCCGTTGCACCTACTAATGCTACTTTATGTCCTGCCTGAACTTCTAAATTAAAATTAGATAAAACAAGGTTACCAGGCTCATAGGAAAAATTAACATTTCTAAAAGTAATAACACCCTTGCTATGCGCCATTCCTTCTAAGCCACTTTTATCTTCACTTGCTTCATCCATAATCGAAAAAACACGTTCTGCTCCAGCAAGAGCTGTTTGAATTTGTCCATATAATTGTGCGATTTCATTAATCGGTCTTCCAAACTGCTTAGCATATACAATAAAGGCTGATATAACCCCTATGGAAATCATACCATGAATGGCAAAATAGCCCCCAAAAGCTGCAATAATCACAAAGCCAATATTATTAATACAGTTCATCACAGGTCCCATAGAGCCTCCTAAAATTTCAGCAACAATACCTGTTTTAGTTAGTGCGTCAGAGTTTTCTACAAACTCATTCATGACACTTTCTTGTTTGTTATAGGCTGTTACTGTTTTATAACCTGTCACCATTTCTTCTACTGTAGCATTTAGGCTCCCTAATAACACTTGACGTTTACGGAAAAACTTACGCATCGCCTGTGAGAGATAACGTGTTGCTATAACTGTTAGAATCACTGTCACACAAGATAAAAGGGCTAACTGCCAAGAATACCATATCATCATTCCTACTGTCCCTATTATGGTTAAAACCCCAGATACTAGGGAACCTAAAGATTGAGAAACGGTATTAGAAATATTTTCAACATCGTTAGTCATACGACTCATAATATCCCCATGAGGATGCTTATCTAGGTACCTAATAGGTAGATTAACAATTTTGTCAAACAAATCTTCACGCATTTTCTTTACAATCCGTTGGCTAAGATGTGCACTTAATAAACTTTGAAAAAGTGTTCCAAGTCCATAAATCCCATAAACAATTATTAGCATTACTAAAATACGAGGCAGTTTATCAAATGCACTTTCTGATAATCTATCAATAGCACTACTTTGCAAACTAGGCGCATAAACAGAACAGACAACTGATAATACAACCGCACCTAGTAGTCCATAAATCATAAACTTCTCCTTGGTAAAGTAAGTAAATAGCCTCCTAAGCGTTTTCTTACTTTCTTGTGGCTTTTCTACGACTTGATATCCTCTTGCACCTCTTTGACCTGGAAATCTCATCTGATTCATTGGTGTTTCCTTGGACTTATTCATTTTTATCACCTCCGCCCTTTAGCTGTGAACTATAAATATCCTGGTAAATTTTGCTATTATGTAATAAATTTTCGTGGGTATCGCAATCTATAATTTCTCCGTTATCAATAACTGCAATACGATCTGCATCCTTTACAGAGGCAATGCGCTGCGCAATAATAATTTTGGTAACCTGCTCATAATTTTTACGAAATGCCTCATAGAGCTTAGCTTCTGTTTTTAAATCCAAAGCACTAGTTGAATCATCTAAAATCAAAATTTCTGCTTCTTTTAAGACAGCTCTACTAATAGCAATACGTTGTTTCTGTCCACCAGATAAGCTCATTCCTTTTTCAGCTACCATTGTATGATACCCCTCTGGTTTACCTTCAATAAAATCTGCTGCTTGTGCAATAGATGCAGCTTTTTCAATCTCCATTTCTGTCGCACCCGCCTTACCCCAAGCAATATTTTCCTTGATACTTGTACTAAATAACTCACTTTTTTGAAGTGCAATCGCTATCTTATCACGTAAATCACTTAATTTATAGTCTTTTACATCCACATTATTAATTAAAATCCTACCTTCTGTTGCATCATAAAACCTAGGAATTAAGTTTACCAAACTTGACTTGCCACTTCCTGTGGCCCCTAAAATGCCTAATGTTTCACCTGGCTGAATCGTTAAGTTAATATGTTTTAAAATAATATCTCCTTTACTATTAGGGTAGGCAAAAGACACATCTTGAAATTCTATTTTCCCCTTTACCAAGGTCTTCTCATCAAAGGTTCCATCTACAATTGTAGGTTCACTTTTTAATACCTCTTTCAGTCTATCCGCTGAAGCATTTCCTCTTGAAATTGTTTGGAATATATTCACCATCATCATAATACTATGGAAAATTTGAGAAACATAAGTGATAGCTGCCATGACACTTCCCGGAGAAACATCTCCCTCCTGTACACGAATTCCTCCTACCGCAATAAGAGCTACTATAACAAGATTTAGTACAATATTCATGAGGGGAGTCATATAAGCAAATAGTTTCAAAACCCTTAATTGTGTCCCTACTAACTCATCATTTGCTTTCCCAAAGCGTTCTTTTTCATAATCTTCTCTTACATAAGCCTTCACAACACGTGAACCAGATACATTTTCCTGCATCACGCTGTTGACCCAGTCTAGCTTCTTTTGTAAAACCTTAAAGATAGGATTTACTCTAGCCATAAGTACCACAATACCAATAACCACTACTGGTAAAGCACATAAAATAATCTGCCCAAAGCTTAAGTCTAGACTTAAAAGACATACAATGCCCCCACCAAATAACATCATGGTACGTACAAAACCGCGAATACACTGAGCTACTAAGTTTTGTACTTGTGTAATATCATTAGTCACACGTGTTACTAATGACCCTGTAGAAAACTTATCCATTTGTTCAAAGGATAAAGACATAATACGCTTAAAGCAATCTTTTCGAATGTCATTTCCAAAATTCTGACTGCATAAATTTGCAAAAACACCTGATAAAATCCCAAATAATCCCCCTATAAGTACCAATCCTATCATCTTTAGTCCTGTCACAATAACAAGATTTAAATCCCCTACATAGTTATTGGATAAGCCTAAGATGCCTTCATCCACAATGATGCTCATAAGCTTTGGTTGAAGTAAGTCCATAATCACCTCACCTATCATAAATAGTGGGGCTAATAGTGTATATAGCCAATATTTCTTTAAATATTTGAGCATTTCATAAATTCCTCCTCTTTTTATCTTTTTCTTTATCTTGCTTTTCGTTCATGTTCATTTTGTTTTTTACACCCTCTTTTATGCTCAAAAAGCGTAGAATCAAAATTTGCTTCCCAGCCTTCTAAAACTTTAGTGAGTAAAGCTTTTAGTTGTTCCTGCTCTTCTTTAGTGAGCATATCAAATAACCTCTTGTCTTGCTCTATATGTGCTTCATGTTTTTCCTGAAAGAATCGTCTCCCCTCTTCAGTAATTCTTAAGTTGATTTTTCTTTTATCTTCTTCATCTCTTTCCCTACAAATAAGTCCATTTCCTTCTAGCTTAAGGACAATTTCACTCATAGAACCTGACTGAATGCCTAAGCAATCTTGTAATTCCCTTTGAGTCATTTCCCCTTCTTTATATAAAATCTTTAAAATCCTTCCTTGTCCTCTTTTACCACCTCTTCGATGATGAAGAAAATGCCCACACTGCTCCATTAATACTAAAATTTCATTTTTATCCTTATTTTTCATCCTACAAACCCCTTTCTATTTGGTTTATAAATGGATACCAGTTAACTACTTTGATTTTATTTATTATCCAAGGTACCTTGATATTTTATCTCATTTACTTTATTTTTCAAGGTACCTTGTTAATTATTATTTAATCAAAACCTAAAGGGGGTGTTGCTATTTCACAACACCCCCTTTAGGTTTTGATTTAGTTAAACTTAATACCTAGTGTTAAAATTTCTTTTTTACCTAGGCAAATTTCTTTTTCTACATTTCTTATCTGTTCTTTTTCAAGTAAATCTGTTTCATATAGTGTTACATTTTCATCCAGAATGCAAAGTGTAGCCTCTTCTTCTGCTACGTTATACCATCTTCCAATAATATCTCCTGTTAACTCACTTACTTTAAGTGCTGATGGCATCACTTCTTGATGCGTTGCCTTAAAGAGACCATAAACTTGTGGCAATGTACCTTCCTGACATGCTAGGCGCCCTGCAAGCCAATCTACTTGGTACTGATAAGCTTCTTGGTAACTTCTATACACATTATCACCATGAGGGATAATCTCAAATTCTACTTCTCGATGTCCTAAGCATTGGGCTTCAGGTGTTAGGAATACTCCCCAGTCCCCAAGTTCTCTTACTCCTCTGTGAATGGTTAGAGCAATGGTATTTTTGCCATCACGTAATACTTCATATTCACTAAGGCCTTTATTAGCAATTGTCAAACCATATGCTTCATTATGAACATTAATAAATGCTTGCTGATGCTGTGCATTACAAGGATTCTTCCATTCTTTACTTGGTATGATATCCCTTTTAGCCACTTCAAAGATAGAATCTGCATAATGATAATCTGTTTCTACATTTGTTTCAAAAAGCACACGTAGACGATGGTCTAATGCCTCATTTTCAAAAACTGTCCTAACTTTAATCCCCTTACTTGCTTTCTCAAATGTATAGTAAGTATGGATAACCATTGGTATGAGATGGGTTCCTCTTGATGCTTTTCTTTCTTTAAATTCCACTAAATCTTGAATTTCTTGATCCAACACTTCATTGGCACGACTTGGAATCATTAAAGTATGGGTTACCTCTACTACTGCTCTATAAGGTTTATCTTCTACTACTTTAATAGCTGCCTTTGTCCCCTTTGTTGTAATAGGTGTATCATCAATTGGCATAAAGTAGATATACTCATTTCCGATATCACCACAATCTTCATAAATCCCTAAGTTTTTAAAGGTATGGTTACTTTCCTTATCTAATACAGTTAAAGAACCATCTTCTTCAATACTAACTTTTAAATAAGGTGTTTCAATGGTATTTTCAGCTTTTATAAGTGTTTCCGTATTTTCTATTTGCTCATCTACTTCTACAAGTCCGTAAGTATCCCACCCAAAAGCAGGTACTTGGTTTGCCTCAAGTGTTACTTTAACACGCTTTGCAATATAAGGTTGTCTAAACTTATCTTTTGGAAGTTCATAATTAAAGGCATTTGGTAAACTTTCCACCGTTGCAGGTATTATTCTACCTTCTTTATCCACAACTTTATAAGTTGGTAACTGATAATTGTGCATAGCTTCTACAATATCTGGAACTGTACCTTCTCTAAAGTATTTTTTCATTACCTCTAATTCCACTTCAACTACACCACTTCTATCCCATCCTGTTGTATTCACAACTACAAATGGCTGAACCCTATCACCTAATCCTTTGAAAGTGGATGTATCTATTTTTCCTTCAAGATACGCTATACTCTCTCTTATAATATGCTTTGCTACATTTTCTGCTTTTTCGAAGCGTGTTACCATCTCACGATGTACATCATCTACGCTACAACCACAAATACTATCATGTGGATGATTTTCCATTAAAAGCTTCCAGCCATAAGTAAATAAATGGTGTGGATAAGCTTTTCCTTCTTTGTAAGCCATTGTTGCAAGCGGTTCAGCCACTTTTTCAAAAAGCATTTGGCATCTTGCATTCATTTGTTTAATATAAATACGTGATGAAGCAGTGTTTGCTAAAGTATACCAGCCCTCCGTTTGTTGGCTGCGAAGCTCCCCATAAATCGTTGCTAAATCATCTGGAACTTCTTTTCTTATCGCCTCTATGTAGTCTTCAAAGTTTGAATGAACAAATTCTACATCAGGGTATAGCTTTTGTGCTATCTTAATAGCTTCTGATAAATCTGTCTGTACAGGTTGATGGTCACATCCATTCATATATAGAAGGTGTGCTGTACTTGCATACTTCTCGGCATCGGGAAGCTTCTTAGCCCAATAAGCCTTAGCTTCTTTTTCATCCTTTGGTATTTCAATACCATTGCTATACCAGTTGGCAAATAAAATCGCAAGAACAGAGGAACCATCCCCTGATTCCCAATACATCTCTGAATATGGAGATTCGTAAGTATCACTATCACTTACTTGGTTATTAAAACCTGTAGGCTTTACACCACGACCAAATACAGCAGTTTCAATACCAGCTTTTTTAAGGATTTGAGGTGCTTGCCCCATGTTTCCGAAAGAATCTGGGAAGTACCCCACTTTACATACCTCCCCATATTGCTCTGCTATTTTATGTCCCATTTGTAAGTTTCTAATGTTGGCTTCACTACTTGTTAAAAACTCATCTTGTAAAATAAACCAAGGTCCTACATGAATACGCTTTGCCTTAATCAGTGCAGATAATCGCTCTCTATTTTCTGGTCTTACTTGTAAGTAGTCTTCTATAAGGATTGTTTGTCCATCCAAATGAAAACTTTTGTATTCTGAATCTTTCTCTAAAGTTTCTATTAATGTATCCATAAACTCAATAAGAAGCATATGGTGTGTTTCATAAGGTAAATACCACTCTCTATCCCAGTGGCTATGTGAAATAATATGTGCCGTTTTCATTTTAGTGCCCTTCTTTCTTATTGCTATTTAAATACTTAACGTTTAACTTGGTAACCACAGTAGTCTAGTAAGAGCTCACAAAACATTGCATTTGCCCATGAGAACCACTCTCTTGTGTACTCTTCTGGATTATCTACATTGAACCCTTCATGCATTAGGTTCTTACCACCATCTGTATTTTTCATAACCTCAAGGATTTCTTTTTTATATGCTTTATCCTTACAAGTTAATCCTTGCATAGCAAGTGAAATATGCCAAATATAATTTACTGGTGTATGTGGACTTCCAATCCCTTCTGCAGCAGTCCCTTTGTAGAAATATGGATTAACTTCACTCAGTATCATACGTCTTGTATTTTGGTATACCTCATCATCTTCTGATACATAACCAAGATATGGCATTGCTAGTAAACTAGGTAGGTTAGCATCATCCATTAGGTTGTACTGACCGAAACCATCTACTTCATAAGCATAAACTTTACCAAACTTATAATGATTAATCGTTCCATACTTTTCAATAGCCTCTCTAATTTCCCTTGAAAGCTGAGCTGCTTCTTCTGCAAGTTTACTATCTTTTAAAATTTCTGTCGCAATTTCTACTAAATAATCCAGCACCACTACAGCAAACATATTAGATGGAATCAAGTAGCCATATACACAAGCATCATCACTTGGTCTAAACCCTGACCAAGTCAGTCCTATATTAGACTTTACAAGTGCCCCTTTACCATCTCTTGAAAGCGTATCTGTATAGTAACAACCTTTTCTCACAAAGCTATATGGAGATTTGTTTTCATGGTCTTGTTCTGTACGCCATACTTCAATAATACGGTATGCGGCTTGTTTGAATGTTTCATCAAACTGTCCTGTTCTACCTGTATTTTTCCATAATAGATAGGCCATTTGAAGTGGGAAGCACAAAGAGTCAATCTCATATTTTCTCTCCCATATCCAGCCTGTCATTTCTGTCTCATCTTTTTCCCAGCAGTTACCATTATCTGCTTCATTAAAAGCATTTGCATAAGGGTCAAGAAGGATGTATTTCATTTGCCTTCTGACTAATCCTTCTATCATATCTGCAATTTCAGGATCTTTTTCTGCTAAGATATAGTAAGGTCTAAGTTGGCACACAGAATCACGAAGCCACATAGCTGGAATATCTCCAGTAATAACATAAGTTGTACCATCTTCCATTCTTTTCACAGTTGTATCTAAAGTATTTGTATAGCAATTTTCAAACATATCGATGAGCTTTTGGTCATCGGCAAGTTTGAGTTTGATTTCACTTAACAAGTTCTCCATTGATTGTGGTAATTGTTTTTTCATTGTCATATCCTCTCTTATATTAAAGTGATGTTCAAATCGTTTTTTAATGACAGATAACCAGTACCTTATGGCACTGGTTATCTGTATAGGGAATCATAATAATTATTTGTTAAATACTAACGTCGTTGCTGTTGACTTATTCCCTTGGTAATCTTCAAGTACTACTGATATTTCTGCACCATCTTTTGGTATTGCTATATCATTAAGGTCATGATAGCCTCTGATATAGTAATCCAGCTTTTCTTCATCAAAATCTTTTGTAGGTTGTTGGATAACACCATCAATAGTTACATACATATGCCACCAATCATCTGATGTAGGTGTTGTAAGCCCTAATGTTTCCCCTTCTTTATTTTGTTTGATATAGTAAGTTCCTTCATAAGCTTCAGAGAAAACATCCTTCATTTTTCCTGTAGCTACTGTTGTACTCATAACATTTCCCTCTGTATCTAAAGCAGTTACTTCTAACTTATAACGATCATCTTCTTTCACTGGTACATCAAGTTTACCTTGACCTAACTTGTAGTCTACAGTTGCTTCATATTGGTCAGCACGACCATCTGTAAAGGTAAGTGCAAGTTTTACTTGATTTACATCTACTTGATCATTATCCCAGTTCACTGTAATGCCTTTTGTTGTTTCTTCTACACTTACACTTTCAAGGTAGTCATTAAAACTAAAATCAATAACTGCTGCTTTACTTTCAGTTTTATCTGCACCTACAGCAACTAGTTTCAATTTTGCTACATTTTTATCTAATTTCTTAATGTAGAAAGTGTTATCATATGTTCCACCTAAAAATTCTTCTTTGCCATTTTTCATAACAGCATAGATATGATAGTTCTTCACCTTTTCATAGTCTTCCATATCCCAAGTTACACGTACTTCGCTTGTATTATAAACTTCTGCTACTTCAAAACCTTCTGGCGCATCTGGTGTTAAGCTTTCACCTGCTGTTACTTTAAGTTCACCAATATTCATTTGATAATCATAAATCGCCCTTTCACCTGCTTTGACACCCAGTCCCATTGTGGCAATTTTTCTACCCTTATAGGCACTTAAATCAAGTTCAGCTGTTACAAAACCTTTTGTTTTCTTACCTGAATCTTTAACTGGAATATATACGATTTCTTCCGGACTATCTTCAAAAATTAAGCCTAGTTGAAGTTTAGAGTCATCTGTTTTTGATACTTTATTATAAGTAATAGAAGCTTTGGTTGTTTCTTTTACTTCTAAATCTGTTTTGTAAAGTCTTATAAAGTTATCCGCATCTAATTTACCATTCATTACAAGGGAGCTACCACCATTGTATCCACCAATTTGCTGATATGTAAATTTATCGCCTTTTTCTACAGTATCACCATAGTCAAAATCTACTTGCAACTTGTTGCCTTTTGACTCAACCCACCACTGCCATGTTGGAAGGATGTCTTGTAGATTGATATTAGACCATTCACTTTTGCTTGAAATTTCACCATTTATGTAGTAGTCCATACCGTGACCTGTATTAAAGTTTGTTACAAATGTATCCCCATTGATAACAGAACGTTCTGTAATGTATCTTGAAATACCTGTCCATTGTGAAGCATCTGGTACTGCTACATCAGCTCTTTGATAGCCTGGTTGCTCATTAGTATCTGTAGGATCAATTTTAACACCTGTATAGAACATTCTCTCACGTTCTGCAATCATCCACTGATAATCATCTTCTGCTCTATGATTTTGTTTCCCATCACCAAGGTCTTCATCAAGTCCATCTTGAACAAAGCTTGCTGTAATAGCTGCAAGGCTTGCCATTGGATTACCATCTTTATCTAAAATCACATCTAAGTTTCTTGTTGAGTTGTGATTACCATTAAAGCGACCAAGTGTTGCTTCTATCCCCATAAAGACTGTTTTTAATGGGTCAATTCCAATTCTTTCTGCTTCTTCTACTGTTGCCTTAATATAATCTTGCTTAATACTATGACCATTATTCCAACCATCTGGTGAGTTCCAGTTATAGTTCATAAAGATGGAATGATTGACTATACCAAGTTCACTATCTTTAACAAAGGAACTGTGTGAAGGAATAAGTTGCGGCTTATAAGACATTCCCCCTGTTTGATCATCAATCATATCATACCACTGCACATAAATTCCTGCATCCACTAAAGTTTTCGTAAACTCTTTATATACTTTAACGTCTTCGGCTTTTATTGCTGTCTCTTGATTAATAAAGTACCCATCAAATCCAAAGTACTCTTTCATTTCAATAAGCTTTTCAGCTACTGGGAATGTGCCATCTTCTCTTTGCTCAAGTAAGGCATCATAGGGTTGTCCTGCTCTTGGAATAAATATACATGCCATAGATTTAACACCATTTTTGTGTGCTGCATTTGTATAAGATGGATTAGGAAGATTGAGTACCCCAAACTCAAAGGCTCTTAGCTGCCATGGTCCATTAGGTACATACAGATTTTCTGGCACATCTGGTGTTGCTACGCCATGCCACCCCCCATAGTAATCTGTATATTGCCAAAAGTTATAAAGATACTGTGAAAACTCATTATTATAAGGTGAACTTCCAAAGAAGTAGTTATCATAATCACTTGTTAAGTTAAAGAACTCTGTTTCTGGGTTTAAATTAGGATTTGCTTGTGTTGGTGCAAATGGTTCAATTCTTTTTTGCATTGGTACATGTGCACGCATTTGCTCTGCATATGGATCCGTTTCAGGTGACCAGTTTAGTATATCATGCACTCTATAACCATGCATCGTTGCTTGATTATGTCCCCTTCTAGCTTCTCCCACAGGATGTAGTGCATCTCCTGCAAAAATAGTTGTTGAAAATGATGAAAGTGTCATCGCCATTGCTAAAGCTAAAGCTGCATTTCTTCTTTTCATATATATTCCCCCTATAATCTTTTTAAGTTTTATGAAAAGAGAGAGACCATTTTTAAATAGCCTCTCTCCTTATAGTATCTTATAATTTAGAATTATTTTTGATAAATGCAATCAGTTCATCAACCTGTGTAAATGCTACACCTGTTACTGTATCTGCACAACCATAGTATACAGCAATTCTTCCTGTATCCTTATCATGAAGTGCGGCACATGGGAATACAACATTTGGAACATCCCCTACACACTCATATAATTCTTGTGGCGATAATAAGTATGGCTCTGTTCTATATTTCACTTTCCAAGGCTCATCTAAGTCAAGTAATGCTGCCCCAAAGCTATAAACGTACCCATTACATGAAGTAAGTACACCATGATAAAATACTAACCAGCCCTCTTCCGTTTCAATTGGGATTGGACCTGCACCAATCTTAGTTGATTGCCACCAACCTCTTGGTGCCATTACATGGCGGTGTTTACCCCAGTATACAAGGTCAGGTGATTCACTATAGAAAATATCTCCAAAAGAGGTATGCCCTGTGTCACTTGGTCTACTAAGCATTGCAAATTTACCATTGATTTTTCTTGGGAACATTACCCCATTTCTATTGTATGGTAAAAACGCATTTTCTAATTGATGGAAAGTTTTGAAGTCAAATGTATAAGCAACCCCAATAGTTGGTCCATGGTATCCATTACACCAAGTTACATAGTAACGATCTTCAATAAAGCAAACTCTTGGATCATAGCCATACTCAAATTGTCCAATCTCTTCATCTTCACATTGGAAAGAAATAGGTTCTTCATCAATTACCCAATTGATACCATCCTTACTAAACCCTGCATGTAATAACATTTCTCTTCTTTTATCATCACATCTAAATACCCCTGCAAACCCATCACCAAAAGGTACAACTGCACTATTAAATATACTATTGCTTCTCTTAATTAAATTTCTTGGTATAATAGGATTTTGTGAATATCTCCACATTGGGTCTTGGCAACCCTCTGGTCTATCTTCCCATGGTATGTTTGGTAATCTTCCTTCTTTAATCATTTTCATAACCCTTTCTATCTATCATTATATTTTTATCTAGCGTCTATTTTATTTATTTTCTAAAAATGCATCTACTTGTTTTTGCACTTCATCAAGTACTTTTTGGAAACCTACTTCAGATAATTTCTTATTAAATTCAGCAATTGTTTTGTCTGGGTCTACTGAACCTGTTTGAATAAGTGGCGCATATTGTGCTCTTAAGTTACTGATTGCTGCTAATTCATTCTTAATAGAGGTTGTATCAATATCTAAACCTAATAATGGTGAACGGAATGCTTCACTATTTTCCGCTTTAAACACTTCCCACTTATCTTCTGGTTCACCCTCTAATGTATATGTATTAAATAAGTTACCAAGCGCAAATGTTGGTACTAAATAGTTACTATCCCCAACCTCTGTTCTTCTAATTTGGTTTTCACCAACTTTTTCGTAGTGTACTCCTTCAATACCATAGTTCAACATATTGTGTAAAGTACTATCTGTATTAATGGCTTGAACGAATTTTAATGCTGCTTCTGGATTTTTACTATTTTTATTAATTGCCATCATTGAACCACGTGTTGTACTTGTTGTTACAATTGGTACAGTCATCTCTTCTGCTGTAATTTTAAACCCTGAATCATTTGACCATGTTACCTCAGCATAAGGTTGCCCATCTCCAAAACTCATACCAAATACTTCACCTTTCTGCATTGAACCTGTTTTGGTTGCTGCATCTTGATTCACATAACCTTTTTGGAAGAAATCTCTCATTGTGTACACATAGTCTTTTACATCTGGTAAGTCATACATATTCACCACTTTACCCATGTCCTCTCCTTCTGTAATAACTGCTAATGGGTAATCAAATCCTAAAATATAGTCATGTGGCCCTCTATAAGCACGGTCTCCAAAAATCATTAGTGGTGTCACTTCTGGATTATTAGCTTTAATTTGTTCTAAGAAAGGTTCAGCATCTTTTAATGTTTTTACTGCTGATGTATCAAATGTGTACTGCTCTGCAAGTTCTTCATTAAACATAAACATTGGCATAATTGCAATTTCTTTTTGTGTAGGAACTGCATAAATCTTGCCGTCTACTTGTGAACCTTCCCAGAAACCTGGATCAATTGTATTTTTTAACTCTGCATATTCTGGCATTTCAAGATATGATGTTAAATCTAAGAAAGCACCTTTTCTTGAATTAGTAAGGTAATCATTAGCCCAAGCACATGTGAAAATAATGTCATAGCTTTCACCTGAGTTAATAATCATTTGTGTTTTTTGATCATAGTCACCAAAATCAGTAAATGTCATATCAAGTGTAATACCTAATTTTTCTGATGCATACTTATTAATTGCTTCTTCAACCATCTCACCATCTATTGGAGATGCCCCAATGAAATGCGCTTTTAGTTGTACTGTTTCTGCTGTTTCAGAACTTTCTGAGCCTCCCTTATCTGTTGTAGATGGTGCTGGCTGCTTGCTACATCCTACGCCTAAACTTAAAAGCATAGTAGATACTAATAATCCGCATACAAATTTTTTCATCATCATAATATTGGCTCCTTTTGATTTATCAATTTATCATTTTTTATGTCAATTCTTTAAAAGTTCTTTATTAATTATTAAAATACTATTATTCCTTTACCGCCCCTACTGTTAAACCTTGCACGAAGTACTTTTGGAAGTAAGGATATGCTAGTGCAATTGGTAAAACAACAATAACAACAATTGCCATTTTCATTGTATCTGCCGGTATATTAGAAGTGGCTTGTGAGACACTGGCTCCCATTTGTGAACCCATTTGTTTTAAGAAGTTACTTGTATTCTCCATTTTTATAAGTAAATACTGAATAGGTATTTTATTTGCATTTTCTATGTAGAGCATTGCATTAAACCAATCATTCCAATAAGCAAGTGTTAAAAATAGTGCGATTGTTGCTATACCTGGCTTTGCAATAGGCACTACAATTTGGAAAAATGTCCTAAACTCAGTCGCTCCATCTATTCTTGCTGATTCCATAATAGATTCTGGTATAAAACTTTGGAAAAATGTTTTCAGAATGAATATATAAAATGGACTCATTGCTAAAGGTAAGATAAGTGACCAAATACTATCTTTTAATCCTAAGAAAGTAGTCATTACAAGATAGTTAGCTACCATACCACCTGAAAATAACATTGGAATTAAAGCAATATTGGTAAAAAGTTTTCTATAAGTAAAATTCTTTCTTGAAATCACATAAGCAAAAGTTGCCATCAAGTAAGTTCCAAGTATGGTTCCTCCTATTGTTACCTAATGAGAAATCCCAAATGCACTAAATATAGTCCTTGCATTATCAAACACATACTTGTAAGCCTCTAAACTCCATGCTTTAGGGAAAAAGCTATAGCCATATTTAGTAATAGACTCTTGACTGGTAAAAGAGATAATAACAACAAATACAACAGGTAGAATCATTAATAAAGCAAGTAGGATAAACATACAGTGTAGCAAAATGTTACTTATTCTACTCACCTTAGTAAAATCTTTATTTCCTTTCATCTTATATCTATCCTTTCATCTAGAATAATGCATTCTCTGAATCTATTTTCTTAATAATTTGATTACTAATAATAACAAGTACAAAACCTATGCTTGATTGGAATAATGCTGCTGCTGAACTCATTCCCATATCTCCAAGGCCTGTCATTGCACGGTAAACATATGTATCTAATGTTTGTGTTACATTAAATAGTGCACCTGAGTTTCTTGGAACTTGATAGAATAACCCAAAGTCTGAGTTAAGGATTTTACCAACTGCCAAGAGGAAAAGAATAATAGCTACTGGTTTTAAAAATGGTAATGTAATGTTTTTTATTTGTTGCCATTTTGTTGCTCCATCTAACATAGCCGCTTCGTAGTATGTCTTATCAATCCCAACAATACTTGCAAGATACATAACTGTTCCATATCCTAAACCTTTCCAGATATTAAGAGCAATTAAAATAAATGGCCAGTACTTAGCTTCCAGATAGAAGTTTATAGGACTATCCCCTTGTCCTTCAAGGAACTTATTAATCATTCCTTTACTAGGATCTAAGAAAGCTAAAACAAAATAACTTACAACAACCCATGATAAGAAGTAAGGGAAAAACATAATACTTTGGTAAGTCTTAGAAGCTCTTTTACTCCATAACTCACTCAAAGCAATGGCTATCACAATAGGTACAAGTGTATTTAAAATAATAAATATAACGTTATAGCCAATGGTATTTCTTAGAATCGTCCATGTGTCACTTGACGCAAACAAGAACTTAAAGTTATCAAACCAGACCCACTCGCTTTGAAATAAACTGTTAATAAATCCCCCTTCAAAAATCCTGAAGTCTTTAAAAGCAATTAAGTTTCCTGCTAGTGGCAAATAACTAAATATCACAAACCATATGATTCCTGGTAAAGCGAGTATCAGCATTTCTTTCTCTTTAACAATGTTCTTTAGATGTTTTTTCACTTGCTTTCACTCCTAACTTTTGTCACGATACTTTTTAACTTTATAAATAACTTTATAAACTTTTTAAACAACTTTATTATTTGTATTTATATTAACACTAAAGTATAATTTTTTCAATAACTATTTTTTAAATTATACACATTTTTTACTATATAACCTTATTTCCACACTCTATTTATAGGTTATTTTTTATACTCATCTATCAAATAACTTTATAACTTTCTACTTTTATAAGTGGATTTTATACGTTTGATTTATTTATTTTTATACTTTTCACTCAATACTTTTAACGTTAATACCACTTTACTAACGTTATATATTACGTTAGTATATAATTAAACATAAAATAACTTTAAAAGGAATTAGGAGCCATGAAGAAAAAACCTACCATGCAACAAATTGCTAACGCACTTAATGTTACCCCCATTACCGTCTCAAGAGCACTTAATGACCGTGAAGGTGTTAGTGAAGAATTAAAAGAAAAAATTAAGCAGTATGCTTATGAAACAGGCTACCTCACAAAGGAGACCACCAAAAAGAATACTCAGTCTAGACCTGTTAATATCATCTTACTGGTAGCTGAGGTATTTATTAAAACAGATAATAAATTCTATATTGACTTCTACAAAAAAATTCTTGATAGCCTTGAAGAAAATAGCGCTTTTGGCATATTAAAAATTATAGAAGAACAAGAAGTAGAAGAATTAGCTATCCCAAAACTCCTATTAGGTGATAATATAGATGGCATGATTGTTTTAGGAGAGCTCCCATCTGAATACATCAATGAACTTGCTAAGCTCAATCTCCCTACCATACTTCTAGATTTTTATGATGAGGACTTACTTTTAGATGCAGTTGTCAATGATAACTTTTTTGAAGCCTATGAAATGACACGTTACCTTATTTCAAAAGGACATAAAGATATCGCCTTTGTAGGAAATATCAAATCCACGCACAGTATCCAAGATCGTTATTTAGGCTACCACAAAGCTTTACTCCGCTCTGGTATTACCATCAACAAAGACTTTATCATTAGCGACCGTACTAGAAATGGTTCATACGAAGAACTTATTCTTCCTTCTCCTCTTCCTACAGCTTTTGTTTGTAACTGTGATCAAATTGCTTTTCAACTGGTTCAAGATCTTCGCTCAAAAGGTATACAGATTCCTGAAGATTGTTCTATTGCTTCATTTGACAATAGTAAATTCTCTACATCTTGTACACCACAGCTTACAACAATGGATCCTAATCTAGATGACATGGTAAAAGCCTGTGTTTCCAATATCCTAAAAAAAGTTTCACAACCCAATCTAAAAACTGGTCTTATAGCTGTTAAAGGTGCACTTATTGAGCGTGAAAGTGTTCGGGAACTTTAATGCAACTAAAAAGAATCGATAAATAAACTTTTCACAGTCTATTTTATCGATTCTATCTTAGCTAACTTGTTATAAGGATTTTGGACCATCTATTCTACCAAAATAAGGCCTAGTTTCCTTTTCGCACTTTTTCTAAAGTATAACAAAGTGGCGCATAAAGTATAGTAATTGCAATAATACCAAAAACAGAATTAATAACTGTTGCAAGTAAACTTGTAAAAGC
>JARKVN010000008.1 GCA_029851645.1 Cellulosilyticum sp.
TGCAAACTGTTTAATGCCTTCTTCGCATCTGAAACATTCAATTATGTACTGTACAAGTCTTTAGGTACAGATTCGCTTACATATTTAAACGTCAAAATAAATTAATTCAAGTGAAAATATATTGAATTCAAGTAAATAATAAAGTATAGTATGATTATATTAAACAAAAAAATAAATAAATAATCATATATATATCAAAAAATACATCAAAAAATAACAATAAGAGATGGGGGTTTATAAAGATGATACAAAATACGTGTAAAACATGTGAAAAATTATTACTTGAATTTAAAGGGAAAGGTTTTAAAGATAATTCAAGTAAAATCAAGTTTGACCTAGGTGAAAAAGATACAAGAGATATTTACAATATTACAGCAGCCTTTAGATGGAATGGTGAAACAATTATTGGAGGACGTGTAGAGGCTAGAGATAGTGAAGATTCAGAAGTTGTCTTTTTCAAACAAGAAGAGGATGGTGTGTTTAGACCACGTAAAGGCTATCCAACATATAGACTTCAAGATCCATTCTTTACGGTTATTCAAGAGGAAATAGTAATAGGTGGAGTAGAAATCTATGATGATCCATTAAAGCCAGGAGCCCTTGCTTATAGGACAATATTTTTAAGGGGAAATAGTTTAGATAGTTTAAAGAGATTTGCTACGGGACCTGAAAGAATGAAGGATATTCGTCTTCTTGAGCTAGCAGAGGATAAGATTCTTGTTTTCACAAGACCACAAGGTGAAGTTGGTGGTAGAGGAACAATTGGTTACACAATTATTAGTAGCTTAGAAGAATTGGGGGTAGAAACTGTAGAGAAAGCAGTTCTCCTTGATAAACAATTTATTAAAGAAGAATGGGGTGGGGCGAACGAGTTGCATCTTCTGAAAAATGGACTTGTAGGTGTACTATCTCATATTGCTAAGTTTGATGAACAAGGTGATAGACATTATTATTCAAGTACATTTGCTTTTAATGTAGAAACAGGTGAATATACACCAATGAAGTTGATTGCTATTCGTGCTAACTTTGCTGATGGAAGCTACAAAAGGATGGATCTATTAGATGTTATTTTCAGTGGAGGGCTTGTAAGAGAAGAAAATGGTAAGGCTAAATTGTATTGTGGTGTAAGTGATGCAGAAGCACATGTTATTACTATAGAGGATCCATTTTTAGAATACGAAAACAAATAATTAACTACCATAAAACATTCCAAACCAAGAAAGGTGTATTATACATTCAAATTCCTCATCCGAAAAGAGCCTAACTACATTTTTTTAAGCTTTTAAAGTTCTTGGTATTGCAAAACTACTTCGTCAATTTGGAATCAATAAATATTTAGGTATCTTACCATATGAGGCTTTTCAAATCCTTATAGATAGTAAGCGTGTTAAGGTATTTATTCTTGATGATTCTATCGTTACAAGAACTATGACCATGCAATACATAAGTATCAAAAAGGATTTACAATATGTATTATGATGATATACAGGATATGGATTTAACAACTACTCTACAAAGCTTAATGGGTTTGTTGACCATGTAAATACAAAAATAGCACGACAAATGAAAGTATAAAAAATCAATTTATACAATGGATTGATTCTCAAGCTTTATTTATCAAAGCATTGTTTAAGGATTTAAACTAGGAAAGTTGATCGAATAATACAAAATAAAGTTACAAATTAATAAAAAAAATTCTTTAAGGGGTGTGAAATTATGAAAAAAATAAGTATGTTACTAGCAACACTCATGATTACAGTCAGTGTAGTAGGATGCAGTAGTAGTAACAAAAAAGAAGATAATCATTTCGTATTTGCAACTTGGGCAGCAGGAACAGAATTGTCTGAGTTGAGGGAGATAGTAGATAAAGTTAACGAAGAAGCAGCTGGTGAATATGTAATTGAAATTCAAAGTATTCCATCTGATTACTATGTTAAGATTTCAACTCAGATTGCAGGAAAACGTTCACCAGATTTTTTTTGGATGACGCAAGAGTTAGTTTCTAAATACGCGGAGCTTGGTGCAATTGCAGATTTGACTAATGCATTTGAGGCAAGTGAGCGCTTAACTCCAGAACAATATTATGAAGGTGTAATTGAGTCTGCTACTTATCAAGATAGATACTATGGATTACCTTGGATTGCTAATCCAATGATGGTTTATTATAACAAGACCATGTTTGAAGAACTTAGTATTGAAGCACCTACAACAACAGATGACTGGACATGGGAAGAATTCATTGAGATAGCAAGGCAATTAACAGGAAAAGAAAATTATAAGGGCGAAAGTACATATGGTTATGTAGTAGATGGTTGGCCCAATATTGAAACCTTTATTTGGGCAGGTGGTGGAGATATTATTGGAGAAGATGGAACTACAGTTCTTATAGACACTGAAGAATCTATGAATGGTGTGGGATACTTACAAACAATTATTTCAGAGGGACTTACACCACAATATGCCGAAGTAGCAAGCCTTGGTTCTAACAATGTTTGGTTTGAAAAACAACGTGTTGGTATGTATATGGGTGGTGTTCAAGACAATTTTGAAAAGAAAGTAAGTAAAATGGGTGAGGAGGATCAATTTGAAATTGGTTATGCACCAATGCCTGTAGGTAATGATGGCACTGCATGGAGCTTTGACTGGACAGCTTCTACAGTAATGTCTAAGAGCTTAGAGGACAATGAGATTGCATACAAAGCATTAGAAGATTTAACGCTTGCATTCTTTGATTGGAAAATAGCACCTCCAGTAAAAGAGTCTGTTGATAATGTTATTAAGATTGATCCATTAAAAGAGGAAGCATTAGAGACAATTGAATATACGCTAGAAAATGCACGTTCTGCTAATTATGTACCTGAATGGTCAGATATTAATGATAAGCTTTGGTACAATCTTTATGTTAAATTATTAAATGATCCAAGCTTTGATTATAAGACTGAAATGAAGAACATTGCTGAATATTCAAGAGAGAAAATAGCTAAAAGAAAATAGCTAAAAGGAGGAAATATGCGAAGAGAAAGGATAGGATTTTTATTTGTACTCCCATGGCTAATAGGGTTTATAGTATTTACTTTATTACCAATGGTAGCAGCAGCTTATATTAGTTTAACCGATTGGACAATTGTAGGTGAAGCTCAATTTATTGGTTTCGAAAACTATACTCGCTTATTTCAATCAGAAGAGTTTTATAAGAGTATGTGGATAACCATACGTTACGCAGTTTTAGCAGTACCTCTTATTATTATAACATCATTAGTAATTTCGGTTATGTTAGATCGTGGGCATAAGGGCGTTGGTGTATTCCGGGTTATTTACTATATGCCAGCAATTGTATCTGGTGTAGCGGTAGCCATTGTTTTCAAATGGATACTAGACCCTAATTTTGGTTTAATTAATTCCATCTTAGGATTTTTTAATATTCAAGGACCCAACTGGCTTTATGATCCAGATTGGGTATTACCATCCTATTTAATAATGGCAGTATGGGGTGCAGGTGGAAGTATATTAACATATCTCGCAGCGTTAAAAGATATACCGCAAGATTTATATGGATCGGCCATGATTGATGGTGCAAATACATTTCAAAAAGTTCGTTATATTACAGTACCAATGATGACACCAATCATTTTCTATAACTTAATTCTAGGTATTATTGGTGCATTCCGTAAGTTTACAGATGCCTATGTTCTTGGTGGTGCGGGTAAAGAGGGAGACTTTATAATGGTCCACCTTTATGAACAGGCATTCAGTCATTACAATATGGGATATGCAACGGCACTTGCTTGGGTATTGTTTGCAATCATACTTACCTTAACAATTATTGTTAATGCAACTAAGAAATACTGGGTACATAGTGAGTAAGAGGCATGTACAAAGAAAGAGGTAGAATATGATTTTAGAAAATAAGAAAAAAACTAGTTTAAAAAATACGAATGTAATGGTTCGTTTTAATAAAATTGCTTGGTATGCTATTTTAATTGCTGGTTCGTTTATTATGCTACTTCCATTCTTTTGGATGATAAGCACAAGTTTGAAGTTAGAGTCTGATATTTTTTCCGTACCAATTAACTGGTTTCCATCAGAAGTAACTTTCGAAAACTTTATAAGAGCATTTGAAGTAGTACCAATTTTTCAGTATATGAAGAATACATTAGTAATTGCAGGTGGGAAAATCTTTGGTGAAGTGTTTGTTTCGGCTTTAGTAGCTTATGGTTTCGCAAGATTTCAGTTTAAAGGAAAAAACTTTTTATTTATGGTATTATTAGCTACTATGATGCTTCCTTATGAAGTCACCATGATTCCAACATTTATTGGATGGTCAAATTTAGGGTTAATAGATAGTTATGTGCCACTAATTTTACCAGCATACTTTGGCTCTGCCTCTTTTATCTTTTTCTTAAAGGTGTATTTTGAGACGTTCCCAAAGAGCTATGAAGAATCTGCGTTAATTGATGGTGCAAAATATCATCAGATATTTTTAAAAATATTCTTACCTTTAGGAAAGCCAGCATTAATTACAATTGCATTATGGGCATTCATGGGAACTTGGAACGATTTACTTGGACAGTTAATTTATATTAATTCAACAGATAAGCTTACAATTCAGCTTGGTCTTGCTTCTTTTAGCAGTATGACTGGAGAAGTACTTTGGGGACCGTTGATGGCTGCATCCTTCGTGGCTTTATTGCCAATTATAGCATTACTCCTTTATGCACAAAGATATTTTGTAGAGGGTGTTAAGATGTCAGGTGTAAAAGGTTAATATACAATTTAAAAATTAAAGCTTAGCTAGAAAAGTCCATTGCAAGTTTAAGAAGTGAATGAATTTAAACTTGATTTAAAGAATATTGGATAGGAATAAAAATAATTCTCTATTCAATATTCTAAATATAATATATAAGGGGAAAATAAATATGAAAAAGACAAAAATAGCAGCACTAGTATTAGGAATGGCATTAGTATTTACAGGATGTGGTACAAAACCAGTAGACACAGGAGCTGAAATATGGACAGTACAAGAAACCTTTAGTTATGATGAAATTGCTAAATGGGAGTCTATGAAGACTCCAACAGAAGGTAGTGGAAGTGGTTCTGTAGTTGAAACAAATACAACGGATGGATTTGTTACTGTTCAAGCAGCAGAAGATGGCTGGGGCGGAGTTGAATCTGATTACATTGAGCTTGATTTAGAAAAGGAACCAATGATTTTGGCACAGATTTTTGAAAATCCAGACGGAAGCAAATGGGGATTAAAAGTAGTTCCTGAAAATGCATCTGAAGATCACCAATGGGGTTTATATTTAGTAGAAGATAATAACTTAAAGTGGAATAAATATGCAGGTGTAGATGTTACTAGCGTACTTGATGAAGATTTCCAAGCAGTTTATGGTACTAAAGTTAAAGTAAAACTTTGGGCATTTGCAGCTGGTGGTCCTGAATCAACAGTATCTATTTCTGAAATTAAGGTAGTAAATACAAAATAATAGATATAAGTTCTTTATTAATATGAGGCTGTTGCTAAACACAAGTTTATTTCATTAAGGTAATTAAATTAATGAAATAAATAGTTTGCAGCAGCCTCAAAAAAATATAAATATACACCTTTCTATCAGAAAAAAGGTTATTTGGAGTGAGGTAAAATGAAAAAACGATGGATGTCCTTAATAAGTATTATGTTAGTTGTGATACTGACTGGATGTAGTGTAGGAAGGTCGAATCAAATGACAAAAGAAGCAGAATATCAAAAAGAAATTGCAAGGGTTTCAAGGTACGAAAGTAATATCCCTTCGAATTATAAATTTTTTGAGTATAAGGATAGAGCACTCAAATTAGATGAATTAATGTTTAACAAAAATGCTACTGGGCAGTACTTACCACTAATTTGGGAGGATAGTACCTATCAGTCATTTGGTATACCAGCATATGTTGGAGATGGTAGAATGCATAAGGATGGTGCTCAAGAAGCTGTTACTGCCATTGCAGCGGTATTAAGTGCAACATTGCTAGGTGTAGATAAGAGCAATCAGAATGGAATAAATTATGTAGAACAATTAAGTGCATTTTATTCAAGAGAAGAAAAGGTTGTACTTAATAATCCTAGCGGAAATTCTGAAACAACATCAATGTGGTATTTACTTTACCCAGCAATTTTATTTACACAGGTGTCACTTCATTATCCAGAAGAAACAGAGTTAAGAGCACAAGCACTTAGTAATATCGAGAGCTGGTATCAAGCATATCTGGTTATGCGTGAAGAAAATAGCTTTGATTACACAGGCTTTAATTTTATGACAAGTGAGCCTTACAAAAATGGAATATGGACTGAGCCAGATAGTGCTGCAGGAATTGCTTTGTTATTATATTACGGATATGAGTTAACTGGTAATCAGGAATATCTGGATGCC
Source organism: Cellulosilyticum sp. (assembly GCA_029851645.1). Classification (GTDB taxonomy): domain Bacteria; phylum Bacillota; class Clostridia; order Lachnospirales; family Cellulosilyticaceae; genus Cellulosilyticum. The sequence continues at coordinate 6,408 of JARKVN010000008.1, forward strand.
AGTATTTATTGTATTCAATATTTATCAGAATACTTTGGAAGTCCGTTGTATGAAGCATTGCTCTATTTTGGACCATATCTTGCAGCTATGTACAATGCAAAATTTGAAACAAATATAGACATAGAAGATATGATCAATGATGTATTGAATGGCAATTCAATCCCAAGAGGTGGTTGGGGCTCTATGGTAGGCAGTTGGGGCGATTACAGTATGAATGGATTAATGGGAAGTACCTCTGACGGGGGTGGTTATGCATTTGCTATGAATACTTTCACAGCTGCTTATGCGATATCTCCAGTGGCTAAATATGATACAAGATACGCATCATCTTTAGGAAAATGGTATTTAAATGTCATTGGTAATTCAAGATACTTCTTTGCGGATCAGACAAACTTAGAAAATCAATCCATAGCACGTAGCGAAAAAGCAATGGAATTTAATAAAGCAGTAAATAGTATTGTACCTTATGAAGGTATAAGAAAGAGTCAGAATTCAAAAACACCTTGGTTTGGTGGGGATCCAACAGTTTATGATTGGGCAGAGACAGATTTCTCACTTTATAGTGGAGCACATATTGGTGCGATGGCATCCATAGTTGATGAAACTAATGTAGAAGCAATATTAAAAATAGATTTAAATAAAGCAGATTTGTTTGCACAGGATTTTAATACATATTTAATGTACAATCCATATAGTGAAGATAAAAAAGTAGTGTACCAAAAGACTAGTACAGAAACGATTGATTTATATAATAGCATTACAAATGAATTTATAGCACGTGATGTATTAGGAGAACAAGAAATAAGCATTCCTGCAGAAGATTCTGTTGTTATTGTAGAATTGCCAGCGGGCTCAATTGTAGAGCATATTGGAAGAGTCTATCAGGTAGATGGTAAGGTAATAGCGGCAGATTCAGTTAGTGCGGTAATTACGAATTATAATAACAATGACACAGTATCTAGCAAGTTTAAGCTTAATTTAGAATGTGTTAGCACACAAGAAAATGATGCTATAAAAGAAATAAAAGTAACTGTAAATGATGAAGAAAAAATATATAGCAGCACCAATGAACTAAACTTTTCAGTAAAAGAGCTTGGTTCTGGTAGCAAAACATTCTATGTTGAAGTCACCATGGAAAGTGGCTTACAAGATAAAACAGATATTAGATTATTATTACAATAAAGGAGATTTTATTATTGCAATTCGTTTAAATATGAAGGTAAAACCTTATTATGTGCAAGAGTTGAAAAGAGAGATAGTGAACATTCTGAGGCTGTTTTCTTTTATGAGAAAGAAGAAATTTAAACCAATGGGGAACTTACCAGGACCGATGTATGCGGCATCTGTTATTTTAACAACACCAATTGTTATCCTATTCCTATGCTTTTCTAAATATTTTAAAGAAGGAATTAGTTTTATGCTTAAATAGAAAGGATTAGAAAAAATGATAAATGTAACAAGATGTATACAAAACCCGCTTATTAAACCACAAGATGTTAAACCATCAAGAGAAGATTTTAAAGTAGATGGTATATTCAACTGTGGTGTAGCAAAATATAATAATGAAGTGATTCTACTTTGTAGAGTAGCAGAATCAGTAAAAGAAGAAAATCAAGATGTGATTCAAATTCCTGTTGTTGTAAATAAGGATGGAAAGGATCAAATCGAAGTTATAAAAATAGTAAAAAGTGAAAATCCACAATATGATTACTCAGATTCAAGATCGTTATGGATTATAGATAATAAAGGCAATAGAAAAATTGCTTATCTGACATCACTTTCTCATATCCGTCTTGCAAGGTCAAAAGATGGTGTAAACTTTGTAATTGATGATGAGCCATTTATCTTCCCGATAGCAAAAGAAGAAGGTTGGGGGATGGAGGATCCTCGTGTAACAGAGATTGATGGGACATTCTATATTAATTACACATCAGTAACACAAAATGGTGCAGCAACATCTCTTATTAGTACAAAAGACTTTGTATCTTATGAAAGACATGGTATTATATTTGCACCAGAGAATAAAGATGTTACTATTTTTCCAGAAAAAATAGGGGGTAAATATGTGGCATTCAATAGACCAGTACCATGTGCTATTGGAAATCCAGATATATGGCTTGCAGAATCATTAGACCTTATCCATTGGGGGAAACAACAACATTTTTATGGTGTAGCTAAGGATGATAGCTGGGAAAATGGAAGAATTGGTGGCGGTGCTGTACCGTTTAAGACAGATAAAGGTTGGATTAAAATTTATCATGCAGCAGATTCAGATAATAGATATTGCTTAGGGGCATTCTTGCTAGATGCAAATGATCCAACAAAAATTCTTTCAAAAACAAGTACCCCTATTCTTGAGCCAGATGCAATTTATGAAAAGGAAGGTTTCTTTGGAAATGTAGTCTTTACATGTGGTTGTTTATTGGAAGAAGAAACCGTAGTTATTTACTATGGTGCTGCAGATGATAAAATATGTAGAGTGGATATAGCACTTGAAGAAATCTATAAAGCACTTGGTGTATAATGGGTAATTTGGGTACGTTTATAGTATATGAACATAATAAAAGAGATTAGGTGAGGATGTATGGGGAAAAAAGTAACCATGAAAGATATAGCAGTAAAACTAGGGCTTTCAATTAATGCTGTATCCTTAGCACTCAATGATCGAGTGGGCGTTAGTGAAGAAACAAGAAGACAGGTATTAAGCACAGCAGAAGAGCTAGGGTATTTAGAACATACGCCCAAGTATATGAGTACATATTCTAGTAAGAATATATGTGTACTTCTTAGAAGTATATATTTTAGAGATATGCATTTCTATTCTAAAATTCTGATAGGTATTGAACAGGAAGCTAAAAAACTTGGATATGATCTACTTATTAACTTCTATGAAGATGAATTTGAAGTACCTAATTGCGTAGAAAATAAGCGCGTAGCTGGCATTGTTGTTGTAGGTAAGATACAGGATAATTACCTTATAGAATTAAAGAGTTATCAAATACCAGTTGTACTTGTGGACCATACATCTTTTACAGAATCAACAGACAGTATTTTAACAGATAATAAATTAGGTACATTTAAAGTTACAAAATACCTTATAGATAAAGGTTATAATAAAATAGGTTTTTTTGGGGATTTAAACTATAGTATAAGTATTAAAGAGCGTTTTTTTGGATACCAAGAAGCTATTAAGTTATTGCCTGATCTAAACTCTCAACATAAAGTAAATGGTTATACGGAAAGATACTCTGTTCTGAGTGATATTGAGGATTATATTTTAACTAATAATATAGAAAAGATAACGGAACAAGTTAAGGAAGTACAAGAATTACCAGAAGTCTTTGTATGTTCCAATGATAATGCAGCAATCCAATTATGTAGTGCATTAAAAATTATAGGGTATCAAGTGCCAGAAGATATAGGTGTTGTAGGATTTGATGATATTGATTTATCCAGTATGATTACTCCTAAAATAACAACTATACGCGTTAATAAAGAATTAATGGGTAAAAAGGCTATACAAAGGTTGATTTGGCGTATTGCTAATCCAAAAGAACCTGTAGAAAATATTATTATGAATGTAGATATTGTAGAACGAGAATCAGTAAAGTAATGAGGATATAGGTAGATGAATAAAGAGAAATGGTGGCAACAAGCAGCTTTTTATCAAATTTATATGCCAAGTTTTTGCGATGGCAATGGTGATGGTATTGGGGATTTTATTGGAATTACTAGTAAATTACCCTATCTTAAAGAACTAGGTATTGATTGTATATGGCTCACACCTTTTTATACATCACCCAAAGTAGACAATGGTTATGATATAGCAGATTATTATGCCATAGATAAAGATTATGGAACAATGGAAGACTTTGAAGCGTTTATTGAAAAAGCGCATAGTTTGGGCATTCGTGTTATTGCTGATATTGTTCTTAATCATACATCCAATCAGCATATATGGTTTAAAGAATCTAGAAGTTCTTTAGATAATCCAAAGAGAGACTGGTATATATGGAAGAAGCCAGTAAATGATGGTATGCCAAATAACTGGGAGTCTTTCTTTGGTGAAAAAGCATGGGAGTATGATGAGCATACAAAAGAGTACTATTATCATGCTTTTGCAAAAGAACAAGTAGATCTAAACTGGGCTAATATTGACATGAAAAAAGCAGTATTTGATATACTAGCATTTTGGATGGATAAAGGAATAGATGGATTTAGATTAGATGTTATTAACTTTCTAACAGTTAATGATACATTAACAGATAATCCTTATGATGAAGATGGAGAGCAGATTCATCAATATGATACAGATCAAGAAGGTATCATGAATATAATGAAAGAATTACGCACATTTACAGAACAATATAAAGATAAGTTCTTAGTAGGAGAGATAGGCAGTGAAGAGCTTGCTAAGATTTATAGCTATGTGGGTGATGATAAACTACATACAACCTTTAATTTCAATCTTGGAAGTAAGAAGTCTTTTGAGATACAAGATTTTTATAATGAAATAGAAAAGATGCATCAGCTTTATAAAAAGGATTTACCTACATTATTTTTTGGAAGTCATGATATGTCACGTTTTCCATCACGTTTTAATTTAACAGATGAAGAAGTAAAGCTTATTGCTACTTTTATGATGACGTTTAGAGGAATACCATTTATTTATTTTGGAGATGAAGTAGGGATGCGTGACCTGACTTATAAGAATATTAATATGGCAAAAGATATTCAGGGTATTATTGCATATCATAAAGCAATTGAAGCTGGAAAGACAGAATCAGAAGCAATGGAGGCACTTAATAAAGCTGGACGTGATAAGTCACGAAGTGTCATGCAGTGGAATGATAGAAAGTATGGAGGGTTCTCAGATGTAGAGCCTTGGATAGCTATGGGGGATAACTATAAAACACATAATGTTGCAAAGGAAAGCGTGGATAGAAAATCCATATTAAAGTACTATCAAAAAATGTTGAAGCTTAGAAAAGTATATAAAGCGCTTAGTCTGGGTGAGTGTATAGAACTTGGTATGAAAGACAATGCAATTTACTATATTAAGAAGTATGAAAGTCAAGAAATGATGATTATTCTTAATTTCAGTACAAAGGACATAAGCATAGATACATTTAATGTAAAAGTTAAAACATGCATTAGTAGTAGTCAATTAGTTAATCATGGTGATAGGGTAAAATATATAGCCTCTAAGAGTGCAGCAATCTATATATTGTAATTTCTATAAGGGTATAAAATTATAGAGGAAAGTATTTAGGAATACTAAAACGAGAATAAAATAAGTGCCTTAAAACTATCTAATAGGAATAGTTTTAAGGCACTTATTTTTATAGAACACCTTTTACATCTTTGTCTAATGTAGTAATTATTTCAGCAATATCATACTCTAAAGGGGTATTGTTATTAAATTGCTGTGCAATAGTTTCTTCAATATAGTGTTTTTTGGTAGCTAAAATATGTTTTTCAGCTTGATCTGGGGGATAATTTTGCATAAGAGTTGAATGGTTTTGTTCATAATGTTTCCTATAGTCTTGGCTGTCTAAATAAATTTCTTTATCATGTTTTTTACCACTAGTGTCTAAATAGGACACAGTAAAATGAAATTGGCTCATTTTGATTACTCCTTCTATTGTTTTATCACATTTATTATTCTACAAGGCTATAATTTTATTCAAGGTACAAGATCAGATGAATAAACTTGAGCATATAAAATGGATATGATCGTATATAATTATATTTTTTTAACTTCCGATATAATTTACATAAGAGATTAAAAGATTATCGGTTGTTGTTTTTTAAGCTATTAGTAACTTCTAAGAGATAGTATCTGAGATATTTATACCTTAGAAAGAGCTACTTGATTATAAAACTTATTATACGAGGAGAGATACTATGAAAAGAAAAATAGTAACCATTTTCTTAGTTGTTGGAGTAACTTCAGCTATTGGTTTAAGTATATTTGCTATGAAAAATAAAAACAATAAAATCATTATTTCTACAACTGGAATTAAAGAAAAAAGAGAACATATAAATAATAATCCATATATACCACAAGAGAAAAAAGATTTAATAAACAATAAACTTGATATTAAAGAAAGTATTATAGAACAAACAGATATAGATAATACAGCAACTAACTATATTACTGAAAGCAAAGCAAAAGCTATTGCTTTAGAACATGCTCAATTAAAAGAGTCTGAAGTTCGTATTAAGAAAGTTAAATTTGATCATGATCATGATAGGGCAGAATATGAAATAGAATTTCATCAAGGACGAACAGAGTATGAATATACAATAGATGCAACTACTGGACAAATACTTGACTATGATATGGATTATGATGACTAAAAAAGATTCTATTTAAAATGTTAGTATTACATATTAAAAGGAATAGTTGCTAAGTAAAGAGTTAAACGGTAATAAATAAGTAAGGTATGAAGTCCTTGTCTATTTATTACCGTTTTATTTTGTTAAAAATTTAATTAAAAGCAAAATTTTTATTGATGATAAATGGTTTGACCTTCTTTGATTGTTTCTATCACTTTAATTTGATCAATTTTTTGACTTTCTATCTCTAAAGGATTTTTATCCAAAATAACCAAATCAGCATTTTTTCCCACTTCAAGGCTACCTTTTTGATTCTCTTCAAAATACTGATACGCAGGATAAATGGTGATTGCCTTTAAAGCTTCTTGAACAGTAATTCTTTCATTTTCACCAAGAGTTACGCCATTTTGTGTTTGACGATTTACCGCACACCACAATGTTTTGAGCATATCTGGTGGTAATACAGGTGTATCTTGATGGAATGTAAATGGTATATTCAAATCAATAGCATCCTTAGCTGGAGAAATAAGACTTGCTCTAGCAAGACCAAAGTTTTCTATATGAATATCTCCCCAATAAAATGTATGAGCAATAAAAAAACTTGGGATCATATGAATCTTTTTCATTCTTTCTAATTGATCTTTTCTAACAAGCTGAGCATGAATCATAACAGGTCTCATTGAATCTAACTGTGGATGGTCGTGAAGAACTTTTTCAAACTGTGTGATATATTGTTCTGCTGCTGCATCACCGTTACAATGGGCCAAAAGCTGCTGATGGTCTTGTAAAGCTGTATAAATCAACTCATACAATTCTTCGTCTTTTAAAGTAGGATAACCACAATAACCATCACTATTTTGATAGGGTGTACTCATCCAAGCCGTACGTCCCTGAGGTGAACCATCAAGAAATATTTTATATCCACCTAATTTAAAATGACTTTGATAATGGTTTCTATAAATATCCTCCTGTTTCATTAAATCACGATAATGTGCTAAATCTATATATCCAATCACATCTGCTTTCAATAGATTTGAAGAAGAGGCATGTTGTAAGAGTTGAAATAATGGTTTTGCAATCATTCCCTCCTGAATGGTCGTAATGCCATAGCTTGCATAAATGTCCTGAGCTTTTTGAATCTGTTCCATCATTCTTTCTGTCTTTATCATAGGAACCTTATTTTGGAAATCGATAAAAGCTTTTTCCTCCATATAACCATTTGGCTCTAAACTTCCTTCTACTCGGCCAAATTTTCCTCCTTCAGGATCATTGGTTTGAACAGTGATATTTTGACTTTGTAAAGCTAAAGAATTAGCTACTCCCATATGTGAAGAAGCATGAACAAGCATTATAGGATGCTCGCTAGAAATATTATCTAACAAGAACTTATTAGGATGTTTCTTTTCTTTAAGAAAATTCTGGTCATAATGACTTCCATAAACCCATTCCCCCTTTTGAATATGATTTTTCTTAATAAAAGCTTTCATCAATTGCACAACATCATCAAAAGAATGAGCCTGTGATAAATCACATTGTGTTAACGCATTTGCTAGTCCAACAAAATGACTATGGGCATCAATAAAACCTGGTAACATTGTTTTTCCATTTAAATCAATTACTTCATCTTCATTACTTATAAGAGACAATATCTCTTCCTTTGACCCTAAAGCAAAAATTCTTCCATTTTCAATACATAGTGCTTCTACATAGGGATGATCCTCATTCATTGTTATGATTGTCCCATTATAAAATATCTTTTTCATAAGTTGTTCCTCTTTGTAGTTCTTAAATTATCTGTTTATGAATATCTTTTCTAATCTTTTTTTACTTAGGATATGAAAAATAACACAAAACATACAAGTATATAAAAGTATTTAAAATAGTTTATCTATACAACTTATATATAATTTTAGAAAAATGACTTATGTTAATGATTTAATTGGGTTGAAATTGACAAATTTATAAAGTATTAATGCAGTATTATTTGTGTAAAATGGTCTTAAAATTTATAAAAAATTTAAAAATATATTGAAAAAAATATAAAATTATAATAATATCTAATTGTAACAAGCAGTAAAATAAATTAAGGATTATTTTAGGAGGGTATTTTATGAAAAGAAGATTATGGTCTATTTTATTAGCCTCTGCAACTATTCTAAGTATGACAGCTTGTGGCAATGCAACACCAACAGAAAATAAAGTAACCGAGTCAGAAAGTCCAGTAAATAGTGAAACACCCAAAACAGAAGAGACATCAAGTGAAGTCACAGAAATTACATGGTGGGCATTTCCAACTTTTTCTCAAGAAAACCCTAATGATGGCTTTGGTACATATGAACAAAAAGTTATTGATGCTTTTGAAGAGAAAAATCCAGATATTAAAGTGAAATTAGAAACGATTGATTTTACTTCTGGACCAGAGAAAATTATTGCGGCAATTGAAGGTGGAACAATATGTGATGTTTTATTTGATGCACCAGGTCGTATCATTTCATATAGTAAGTCTGGAAAGTTAGCAGATTTAAATGATATGTTTACAGAGGAATTTATAAAGGATGTTAATAATGATACATTATTACAATCTTGTAAATCAGGTGATGATGCTTATATGTATCCAATTAGTTCAGCACCTTTTTATATGGCATTTAATAAGAAGATGGTAGAAGATGCAGGTGTTGCAGATCTTATTAAAGAAGGATGGACAACAGATGATTTTACAACAGTCATAACAGCTTTAAAAGATAAAGGATATATGCCAGGTTCTGTATTTTGTAGTGGGCAGGGTGGAGACCAAGGAACACGTGCATTTGTAGCGAACTTATATAGTAGCTCCATTACAGATGATGCAGTTACTACTTATACCATTAATGATGAGGGGGGCATCAAGGCACTAGAGTATATTAAGAATGCTGTTGATGAAGGTACATTGTTAAATGGTTCGTCTTATAATGGTGGTGATGATATTCAAAACTTTGCTAATGGTCAAACGGCTTTTACACTTCTATGGTCGCCCGCACAACCAGATATTCAGGCAGCACTACTAGAATCTAGCCAGGTAGAATATGTAGAAGTACCTTTTCCATCAGAAGATGGTGTACCAGAACTTGAGTACTTAGTAAATGGATTCTGTGTATTTAATAATGGAAATGATGCTAAGATTGAGGCTTCTAAGAAGTTTATTCAATTTATTTGTGATGATCCTGAATGGGGGCCTAAAAATGTTATAAGAACAGGTTCATTCCCTGTGCGTGAATCTTTTGGTGACCTTTATCAAAATGATAGAATGACAACACTTGCAGGCTGGTCTAAATATTACTCACCATACTATAATACAATTGATGGTTTTGCTGAGATGAGAACGTATTGGTTCCCAATGCTTCAAGCCGTAATGAATGGTGATGAAACACCACAAATAGCGGCAGATAAATTTGTAGAACAATCTAATCAATCTATTACAAAGGCACAATAAGTTTGAGTGAATATACTTTTCTAGAATACACTTTTAGTTATTCTAGAAAAGTATATTAAATTTAATCACTTAAAGGAGTAATGGAGGGAAATACATGAAAAGAGTAAATAAATTAGTTATGAGAGAAACACTTGTATCATATTGCTTTCTAGCTCCAGCATTATTTTTCTTTATTATGTTTGTGTTAGTCCCAATGGGAATAGGGGTTTTTACAAGCTTATTTAAATATACAATGAAGGAGTTTACATTTATAGGACTAGATAATTATGTGAATATGTTTTCAGATCCCACCTTTAGAAAATCCTTAGTCAATACGCTGATTATTGTTATTGGATCTGTACCTACAGTAGTGGCTTTTTCTCTATTTGTAGCTTCACAAACTTATGAAAAGAATGCTTTCACAAGATCTTTTTTTAGATGTGTTTTCTTCCTACCAGTAGTAACAGGGACAGTTGCTGTAACAGTTGTCTGGAAATGGATTTATGATCCACTTACAGGTATTATGAATTACATATTAAAGACTGGCGGCATTATTGATAGAAATATTATGTGGTTAGGCGACAAAAAGTATGCTTTAGCTGCGATTATTATTATCTTATTAACAACAGCAGTAGGGCAGCCTATCATTTTATATATTGCTTCAATGGGAAATATAGATAAATCTTTAGTAGAGGCAGCAGAGGTAGATGGTGCAGATAAATTTCAAGTATTTTGGAAGATTAAGTGGCCAAGTTTAATACCTACTACATTATATATTGTAGTTATTACTACAATTAATTCGTTTCAATGCTTCTCATTAATTCAACTTTTAACCTCTGGAGGACCAAACTTTTCAACTACTACAATCATGTACTATTTATATGAAAAAGCCTTTAAGCTATCCGAATATGGTTATGCCAATGCTATGGGGGTTATTTTAGCACTTATTATTGGGCTTATTAGTTTTGTTCAATTTAAAGTTCTAGGTGATGAAGTGGAATACTAGAAAGGGAGGATAAAAAATGAAGAAAAAAGTATCACTATTTAATGTAATTTCTATGATTATCTTAAGTATTTTAACCATTATTTTTGTCTTTCCTTTTTATTGGATTATGACAGGAGCATTTAAAGCTCAAGCAGCAGCGATTGCTATTCCTCCTCAATGGTGGCCCAAGTCACCCACTTTAGATAACTTTGTCAAGTTGCTAGTTCAAAATCCAGCAGGACAATGGCTATGGAATAGTATTGCTATTTCAGGTCTTACAATGTTGGCTGTCTGTTTAACTTCTTCATTAGCAGGTTATGTATTAGCAAAGAAACGATTTTATGGTCAAAAATTATTATTTAGTATCTTCATTATGGCTATGGCACTTCCTAAACAGGTTATTTTAGTACCCTTAGTAAGTATGGTAAGTTGGATGGGCATTCACGACTCAATGGCAGCAGTTATTTTACCTTTAATTGGATGGCCTTTTGGAATCTTTTTAATGAAACAATTTAGCGAAAATATTCCAGGTGAACTAATAGAATCTGCTAAAATGGATGGGTGTAATGAACTTAGAACCTTTATTAGTATTGCATTTCCTATCATAAAACCAGGCTTTGCAGCTCTAGCGATTTTTACTTTTATTAACACATGGAATGACTACTTTATGCAGTTAGTCATGCTATCTTCTAGAAAAAATTTAACGATTTCTCTTGGAGTAGCAACAATGCAGGCGGAGCTTTCCACCAACTATGGACTGATTATGGCTGGGGCAGCTCTTGCGGCAATACCTATTGTAACTGTATTCCTTATTTTCCAAAAAGCCTTCACACAAGGAATTACAATGGGCGCTGTAAAGGGTTAGTGTAAAGAAAATGTAATAACCCACGAATTTCAGACAGTTAGGCTGAAATTCGTGGGTTATTGTATTTGAAAAATGAACAATGAAAAGTACTTTATATAAATAGGCTTTATCTATTGAAAAAGGACAGGGGCGTCGATAATTAAAGAAGAAAGGTTTTCAATATCTAAAAAAATTTTTCAATAAGTGGAACCTGATTTGAAAAGAATACGTCAATATAGTATATAAAGAATAAAAACAATATAAATCAAAGGGGTTTTGACAATGAATAAAAAATTTATGGCAGCAGTATTAATCGGGTGTATGTGTGTTCAAGGAGTAAGTGTAATGGCAGAGGAGTTATTAACAGCAACAAAAGATACACAAATTGAAAATACGATGGAAGAAACAGTAGTTTCAAAAGAGGAGAATAGTAAAGTAGTTACTCGTATGGGAGAGGTAACAAGTGTTAGGGAAACCGAGCATGGATATGAAATACTAGTTGGTAAAGAAATGGAAGGAATTAGATTTCTTGTTCAACCAGATACGCTTGTAATGGATGTAGATACGCTCAAGATGATTTCTGTAAAAGATATTAAAGTAGGAATGAATGTAACCGTAGTATTAGATAAAAATGTACCAATGACTATGAGTATACCACCAATGTGCAGTCAACAAGTTGCTATTTTAGTGAATAGTGCTAACAAACAAGTAGAAGTAGGCTATTTCGATGAAACATTAACAAATGAAGCAAACACTCTAAAATTAAATGTTTCTAAAGAAACAGTGATTCAAAATAATAAAGGTGAGAAAAAAGTATTTACAGAGGAAGATATTAAAAATCAAGATGCTATTGTAGTGTATACAGTTTCTACACGTAGTATACCAGCACAAACTAATCCAGAATATGTAATGATTTTAGCTTCTGACAATAAAGAAGCAGAGGTGGCAACAGAAATAACAGAAACAGCAGAAGTAACAGTAAATAATGAAGTAAAAGAGGCTAAAGCTGCTGCAGTAAGTACATCAGAAGAAGGTTATATGACTGTTCGTGAATTAGCGACAACATTAGGTTATAAATTAGAATGGAATCAGAAAGCTAAAGCAGTTACATTAACTAAAGAAGGTGTAACAATTCAATTAGTTGTTGGAAAAACACAATATACTAATAATAAAGAAACATTAACAATGAAAGATGCTGTTAAGTTAGAAAATAATACAGTATATGTACCAAAATCATTAGTAAACGAACTATAGTAAAAATGAGCCTGCCAAAATGAGCAGGCTTATTTTTGTATAGTGAATACCACCTGCTATGTAGGTAGTTTCGTAGAGCTGTAGTTTTTAATCCACAGTGTAAGTTATACACACATATAAGGGGAAAGAGAGTGGATAAGTTGTGTATAAGTGGAGATAAAATAGGTATAATTTGTTGATAAAAAACAAAATGAAAAAAAGTAAAAAAAATACTTAAAAACCGTTGACTTAGGCGATATTTAGTTGTAGTATTATACGAGTCAGCAACGCACAGTAGCAGACGATATAAGAAAGTATCGAAAGATACGATATAAGTAATGAACTTTGAAAACAAAATAGTAACCATAAAACCAGTCGATTCATTTAAAGGACTTTAAGTCCAAATAAACAGTACAAACTTTTTTGATGAGAGTTTGATCCTGGCTCAGGATGAACGCTGGCGGCGTGCTTAACACATGCAAGTCGAACGAATTTTAAGGAGCTTGCTCCTTAA